>JBDSRR010000243.1:0-28181 GCA_039929185.1 Actinomycetota bacterium | reverse complement strand
ACTGTCTCACGACGTTCTAAACCCAGCTCGCGTACCGCTTTAATGGGCGAACAGCCCAACCCTTGGGACCGGCTTCAGCCCCAGGATGCGACGAGCCGACATCGAGGTGCCAAACCTTCCCGTCGATATGGACTCTTGGGGAAGATGAGCCTGTTATCCCCGGGGTACCTTTTATCCGTTGAGCGACGACCGATCCACATCGAATCGCCGGATCACTAGGTCCTGCTTTCGCACCTGCTCGACTTGTAGGTCTCGCAGTTAAGCTCCCTTGTGCCCTTGCACTCGACAGCTGATTACCAACCAGCCTGAGGGAACCTTTGAGCGCCTCCGTTACATTTTAGGAGGCGACCGCCCCAGTCAAACTACCCACCAGGCACTGTCCCTCGCCCGGATCACGGGCGTGGGTTAGGAACACAACATATGCAGAGCGGTATTCCAACGGTGACTCCACCAAGACCGAAATCTCAGCTTCAAAGTCTCCCGCCTATTCTAGGCAACATATGCCGCATTCCAATACCAAGTTGTAGTAAAGGTCCACGGGGTCTTTCCGTCCTTCCACGGGTAACGAGCATCTTTACTCGTATTGCAATTTCGCCGAGTCCCTGGTTGAGACAGTGCCCAAGTCGTTACGCCATTCGTGCAGGTCGGAACTTCGTGTCGTTCCCCTATTACTAGGGGCACAGACTATGCCTTCATCTCACAACGAGATGCCCGCGTATTGCTCCATTTATAGATTTGGCTTTCGCCTGAAATGGAGCCTCTCCCTTTCGGGATCAGTCGTTACGGGGCCATACACCCGAAGGTGCAGAGGGCTTCCCACGGCATTACCCACCGCCTATCGCCTGTTCCTTAGCAGGCAGTCGGTTAGGGTTTCGCCGTTATGAGCGGGTACGGGCAATTTGCTTACCCGACAAGGAATTTCGCTACCTTAGGCATTATTGTTACTCTCACCTTTAGGTGAGGGACCGGTCATTTCTGCCGGTCTCCCTACGTCGCCGAAGGGATCGGACTGTATCTTCAACTGCTTAATCGCAGTCGCTTGGCGTACAGTCTCTGAGGGTTCCGCTAATACGTCTTCGATACGGTAGGACCTCTGCTTTCCACGCTGGTTCATGGAGAACGCAACCTCCACAATCCGGCGGAATCCAACATCGGTTCGATGTTCTTTCCGCTGCATGGATCGCACGATCTCGCCGAACTTCAGGAAGTCTTCCTGTTTTCGTGAGATAAAAGGAGTCCGCTCAAAGAACGGGATGATCACTGACTCGAGATCTTGCCGTCGATATACCGAGTAGGTCATGACCGAACTCTTCGGCCCTTTGGACATGATGCGTCCACAACCGAAAAACTCGTTGATCCTCTCTAGTATCGAGACATTGAACTTGTGCTGATACACCTGAAAACACGGTGCAATCAGCCACCGGGTGCCATATCTGACCGTCGGATGTGGGTGGATGCTCACACTGAAACAACCCTCTCCATCGACGAATCCAGATATGTAATCCGGAGTCAGCGCTCTTAGCGACCTTCCCTGCTGATTTTCCGCACCGAACGGATTGTCACTGTTCATGTCTTCACTCTAATCGAGGGGTATGACAGAACGAGTACCGTCGGATACTCGGAGGTTCCAGCATTTAGTCAAGTTTAATAACGGCCAATTAAGGTCAACCGTTATAGTTACGGCCGCCGTTTACTGGCGCTTAGGTTCTGAGCTTCGCCTTGCGGCTAACCCCTCCCCTTAACGTTCCAGCACCGGGCAGGCGTCAGTGCATATACAGTGTCTTACGACTTCGCATGCACCTGTGTTTTTAGTAAACAGTCGCTTGGGCCTGGTTTCTGCGGCCCTCGCAAGCGTGAGGAGCAAGTCCTCTTACCCACAAGGGCGCCCCTTCTCCCGAAGTTACGGGGCCAATTTGCCGAGTTCCTTAACCAGGGTTCTCTCGATCGCCTTAGTATTCTCTACTTGTTCACCTGTGTCGGTTTGGGGTACGGGCAGCACTTCCCCTCGCTAGAAGCTTTTCTCGGCAGCATAGGACCGGCCACTTCGCCTTAATCGGCTCGGCATCGTGCCTCAGGATTGATAACCCTCCGGATTTGCCTAGAGGATCTCCCTACACACTTACCCCGACTCAACCATCGGCCGGGTTGGCCTACCTTCCTGCGTCACTCCATCGCTGCCCTAATACCAACCGGTTCGGTAGACCCTTGCGGGTTTTCCTTAGCAGATTGGGTTCGGGCTGGGCGGTTAAGCGCTGGTACTGGAATATCAACCAGTTGTCCATCGATTACGTCTCTCGACCTCACCTTAGGTCCCGACTTACCCTGGGCGGATTAGCCTTCCCCAGGAAACCTTGAACATTCGGCGGACGGGTTTCTCACCCGTCTTTCGCTACTCATGCCTGCATTCTCACTCGTGTGGCATCCACGACTGGCTTACGCCGCCGCTTCGCCCGCCACACGACGCTCCTCTACCGATCCCATCTTGCGATGGAATCCCGCAGCTTCGGTATAACGCTTAGCCCCGTTACATTGTCGGCGCAAAATCACTTGACCAGTGAGCTATTACGCACTCTTTCAAGGGTGGCTGCTTCTAAGCCAACCTCCTGGTTGTCTGTGCAACTTCACATCCTTTTCCACTTAGCGTTATTTAGGGACCTTAGCTGGCGATCCGGGCTGTTTCCCTCTCGACCACGGAGCTTAGCCCCCGTAGTCTCACTGCCGTGCTCTAAAGCATTGGCATTCGGAGTTTGGCTGAGTTCGGTAAGCTTGTTGGCCCCCTATCCCATCCAGTGCTCTACCTCCAATACTGAACGCACGACGCTGCACCTAAATGCATTTCGAGGAGAACCAGATATCACCGAGTTTGATTGGCCTTTCACCCCTAACCACAGCTCATCCGCCCGGTTTTCAACCCAGGTCGGTTCGGCCCTCCACGAAGTCTTACCTTCGCTTCAGCCTGGCCATGGCTAGATCACTCGGCTTCGGGTCTAGGACATGCGACTAATTCGCCCATTTCGGACTCGCTTTCGCTACGGCTCCGGGTGTTCCCTTAACCTCGCCACATATCGCTAACTCGCAGGCTCATTCTTCAAAAGGCACGCCGTTAGGTCCATCTTCGCGAACGAAGAAGGATCCCCTTCGACGGCTTGTAAGCACACGGTTTCAGGTACTATTTCACTCCCCTCCCGGGGTGCTTTTCACCTTTCCCTCACGGTACTAGTTCACTATCGGTCGCCAGGTAGTATTTAGCCTTACGGAGTGGTGTCCGCAGATTCGTACTAGATTTCTCCGGTCCAGTACTACTTGGGAACAACGTCGAGAGATCTTTAGTTTTCAAATACAGGGCTGTTACCTTCTGTGGCCCGGCTTTCCTGACCGGTTCTTCTAACTAAAGATTTTGTAACTCTCTGACCCTAGGTAGTCGGGTCTGTCGCGTCCCACAACCCCCATGTCGCAACGCTTACCGCTTTAACACGACATAGGTTTGGGCTGTTCCCGTTTCGCTCGCCGCTACTCAGGGAATCACGGTTGTTTTCTCTTCCTCAGCTTACTGAGATGTGTCAGTTCAGCTGGTTCGCTTTCAGGCCCTATGTATTCAGACCTGAATGACGGCCAATTACGACCGCCGGGTTCCCCCATTCGGAAATCCGCGGATCAAAGCTTGCTTGGCAGCTTCCCGCGGCTTATCGCAGCCTGCAACGTCCTTCTTCGCCTCCTGGCGCCAAGGCATCCACCGAGTGCTCTTACTAACTTGATCGAATTTGATGCTCGCGCTCGCTATGTAGTTCTCAAGGTCCGGGTGCTGCCTTGGTAGGCAGCTTCGAGAGACGTTCCCTCGGAGCTAAACAGCGTGCCCATCACGCATTACAACGTGAAGGTTAGTGATCGACTAGGTGCATGGCTCCTGGTCACCGCTAAAAAACGCGGTCCCAGTGAGCATTAGCTCCTTAGAAAGGAGGTGATCCAGCCGCACCTTCCGGTACGGCTACCTTGTTACGACTTCACCCCAATCGCTGATCCCACCTTCGACAGCTCCCTCCTTGCGGTTGGGCCACTGGCTTCGGGTGTTACCAACTTTCGTGGTGTGACGGGCGGTGTGTACAAGGCCCGGGAACGTATTCACCGCAGCGTTGCTGATCTGCGATTACTAGCGACTCCGACTTCACGCAGTCGAGTTGCAGACTACGATCCGAACTTAGCCGGCTTTTTTGGGATTCGCTCACCCTCGCGGGGTTGCAGCCCTTTGTGGCCGGCATTGTAGCATGTTTGCAGCCCTGGACATAAGGGTCATGATGACTTGACGTCATCCCCACCTTCCTCCGGCTCAACGCCGGCAGTCTCTCTAGAGTCCCCACCATTACGTGCTGGCAACTAAAGACGGGGGTTGCGCTCGTTGCGGGACTTAACCCAACACCTCACGGCACGAGCTGACGACAGCCATGCAACACCTGTCAGGGGCCCTTACGGACACCGTATCTCTACGGCTTTTCCCCTGATGTCAAGCCCAGGTAAGGTTCTTCGCGTTGCCTCGAATTAAGCCACATGCTCCGCCGCTTGTGCGGGCCCCCGTCAATTCCTTTGAGTTTTAGCCTTGCGGCCGTACTCCCCAGGCGGGGTACTTAATGCGTTAGCTGCGGCACGGAAAGCGTCGATAGCTCCCCACACCTAGTACCCATCGTTTACGGCTGGGACTACCAGGGTATCTAATCCTGTTCGCTCCCCCAGCTTTCGCTCCTCAGTGTCAGTAACCGGTCCAGGATCCCGCCTTCGCCACCGGTGTTCCACCTGATATCTATGCATTTCACCGCTACACCAGGTATTCCAGATCCCCCTACCGTACTAAAGTCTGCAAGTATCGAATGGCATCCCAGGGTTGAGCCCTGGACTTTCACACCCGACTTTACAAACCACCTACGAGCTCTTTACGCCCAATAAATCCGGACAACGCTCGCCCCCTACGTATTACCGCGGCTGCTGGCACGTAGTTGGCCGGGGCTTCTTCTGCAGGTACCGTCACTTTCGCTTCGTCCCTGCTGAAAGAGGTTTACAACCCTAAGGCCGTCATCCCTCACGCGGCGTCGCTGCATCAGACTTTCGTCCATTGTGCAAGATTCCCTGCTGCTGCCTCCCGTAGGAGTCTGGGCCGTATCTCAGTCCCAGTGTGGCTGGTCGCGCTCTCACGCCAGCTACCCGTCGTCGCCTTGGTAGGCCATTACCCCACCAACAAGCTGATAGGCCGCGAGGCCATCCCAGACCGAAAAACTTTCCCATCAAAACCATGCGGATTCGATGGAGTATCCGGTATTAGCAGCTGTTTCCAGCTGTTATCCCAGAGACTGGGGCAGGTTCCTCACGTGTTACTCACCCGTTCGCCGCTTTCCCTCCCCAAGGATTACTCCTTGAGAAGTTCACGCTCGACTTGCATGCATGAGGCGCGCCGCTAGCGTTCGTCCTGAGCCAGGATCAAACTCTCCGTAGAGTTTTTGAAACTGTCCCGACAAACGCGCTTTCGCGCATTTTGATGCCGGATTTGTTTTCCTCAAATCATCGCGACCTCGAAGGATCGAGATGGAATTGTGGAGATTAGCTTTTTGAAACAACACTAACCTTAAATATTTTGGGCACGCTGTTTAGTTCTCAAAGAACATCTCACGTCGTAAGGGCATGAAAAACCGCTGGCGAAGCTCGCTCAGCGGCAGACTGGTTCGAGTAAATCCTCGGATCGGTCTGTTTCTTAAATGCCTCCTGTTAGTCAGGGTTCACGACACGCCCCGGCCTGCCTGCTTCCAGGCGGTATGGTCGGGCTCATAAAGGTACACGCATGAGGCGTGGGAGTCAAGCGCTTAGTATTTAGCACTTCGGTGTCGGCGAGGCGTCAACTAGGGGCGACGCTTACTAGGTGGTAGGTCTTTTTGCCTCGGCGAAGGACGAAGTATTTGCCTGAAAGCAGATCGTCGGGGCCTACCACGCGATCGACGTCAGTTTGTCTTGTGTTGTTTAGGTAGATGCCGCCGCCTTGGATGTGTGTGCGGGCTTCGCCTCTTGAAGACGCAAGGCCAGTGACCACAAGGACGTCAACAAGATCGGTCAGGGCTGGCACCACGGTAGTAGGGGCCTCGGCCATTACATCGAGCAAGGTCGCTTCGTCGAGGTCGCGGATCTCGGCGCCGAACAAAGCCTTCGACGCGGCTATCGCTTTGTGCGCTTCGCCTTCACCGTGAAGAAGGGCCGTTACTTCGAAGGCCAGCGCGCGTTGAGAGTCTCGGCTTGCGGGATCGGTCGAGGTAAGTTCGTCGATCCGATCCTTGGTCAAGAACGTGAAAAAGCGTAGGAAGTCGCCGACGTTGGCGTCGGGCGTGTTGAACCAATATTGGTAGAACTGGTACGGGCTCGTCTGCGCCGGGTCGAGCCACACGGCACCGCCTTCGCTCTTGGACATCTTCTTGCCATCTGCTCGCAGGATGAGCGGCGACGAGAGCCCGTAAGCCTTGGCACCACGAGCTCGACGGATGAGATCAACACCCGCAGTTATGTTCCCCCATTGGTCGCTGCCACCTAACTGCAGACGGCATCCATGGTTGTCGTAAAGCCACAGGTAATCGTATGACTGCAAGAGCAGGTAACTGAATTCGGTGTATGTGATCCCTTGTTCTCGATCTTCAAGGCGCGCTCGGATGGAATCTCTTGCAATCATCATGTTCACCGAGAAGTGCTTCCCGATATCGCGCAGGAAATCGGTTAGGCCTAACTCGGTTAACCAGTCTGCATTGTTCACCAGCGTTGCCTGGCAGGGACCAGGATCGAAATCGAGGAGTCGTGCTAACTGGCCCTTTATGTTGTCGACGTTAGATTCGATCTCATCCTTACTAAGTAGCGGTCGTTCGAGGTCGCGGTGGCTGGGGTCGCCGATCAAACCTGTGCCACCACCAGCGACCGCTATAGGAATATGCCCGGCCATCTGCATACGCCGAAGGCGAAGCAACTGCATCAGGTGAGCGGTCGTGAGACTGTTAGCAGTTGGATCGAATCCGCAATAGACGGTGAAAGGTTCGTTTTTTAGAAGGCCCTGTAACGCAGGATCGGTGGACTGATGTATCAGTCCACGCCATTCAAGCTCTGCGTAAGCGGCACCAAGCATGAGAAAGCCTAGCATTGGCTTCATGTCGCAATAGACTTTATTACCAAGATGTCCGTCCCCCGCCGACTTTCGGTCCTGCCCCTTTGCCTTACTCTCCTTTTGGGAGCGTGCGCTGCTCCCGTCGTGAGGGTGACAGAAACAGCGCTAGAGCCCAAGGTCCAGTCAACCAAGATCCTGGCTGCAGACGGTTCGTTGATAACCACGCTGCGCCAGGAGGAGAACCGCGAAAATCTCCCCATAGAGCAGATCCCAAGGCACGTTCGAGACGCCGTGATAGCGGTGGAAGACTCTCGCTTCTACACCCACAAGGGGGTCGACGCGAAGGCCATACTGCGAGCTCTTTACTCCAACGCCTCTACTGGCAGGATCGTCGAGGGAGGTTCCACGATCACGCAGCAATTGGTGCGAAATGCCGTCACCGAGGTGGGTAGAGAAAAGACGCTGGAGCGCAAGATCAAGGAGGCCTCCTATGCTTACAACGTCGATAAGGGGTTTACGAAGGACAAGATCCTTGAGCTCTATCTGAATACGGTCTACTTTGGTGCGGGAGCTTACGGTGTACAAACAGCAGCGCAAACATTTTTCGCCAAAGATGCCAAAGACCTAACTCTGGCTGAAGGAGCATTGCTGGCCGGTCTCATAAAGTCCCCCGTGAACTACGATCCGCGGATCAATCCTGACGCTGCATTGCGCCGGCGTAATCTGGTGCTCGACCGAATGTTCATAAACGAACTAGCAGCGACTGACGCCATCGTCGACGCTAAATCGCAGGAACTCGCGCTTGCGCCTAAGGCTGAATCGAGTCGGTACCTTGCCCCCTACTTCGTCGATTATGTAACGCGACAGATCCAGCGGTCGGATGACTTCAAGGATCTCGGTCAAACGGAGATAGAACGTGGGAACACGTTGTTTCGCGGAGGTCTTCGCATCCATACAACTCTTATGCCGAAGATACAGGCTGCTGCCGAGACGGCTATCACCAAGGTCCTCGATAATCCTGACGCTGACCCAGTCGCGTCTCTGGTTGCGATCGATCCGAAGGATGGCCATATCAAAGCACTCGTCGGCGGTCGCGATTACTTCGCTTCACCGGCTGAGGACGTTTGCGTCAGGGTTGGCGCGAAGAATGCAGATGGCTCTGCCAAGACATGCGCCAAAGTCAACCTTGCATTAGGCCAGGGGGGAGGCGGAAGTGGTCGTCAGTCTGGCTCGGCCTTCAAGCCATTCGTGCTGGCAACCGCTTTGCAGCAGGGCAAACGGCTGACGGATCGATATCAAGCGTCTGCTTGCACAGAGATCCCGAATGCCGACGCGGGAGGCACTCAACCATGGCGCGTTTGCAACTACGAGGATGCCGCCTTCGGAAGCACATCGATAGAAGAAGCGACTTATAAGAGCATCAACACCGTGTACGCGCAGATGATCATGGACGTTGGGCCCAAGGCGGCCGTCGAAACCGCCGAAAAGATGGGGATCTGCGAAACCACACGTCCACTTTTACCGGAGGGACGCAAGTGTGAACTGGAGGCAGTTCCGTCGGCGGCGCTTGGAGCAAATGCCGTTAGCACGCTCGACATGACTTCGGCCTTCACTGCGTTTCCCAATGGAGGCGTGCATCACAAGGCGGTTTCGATAACAAAGATCACTGATGCCGCAGGTCACATCCTTTGGCGTCCCGTGCCAGAAAAGCGTCAAGTCTTGAACCCGGGGATCGCTTACCTGGCGACGACCGCTCTGCAATCGGTAATCACCAAAGGGACGGCTTCGCGATCAGGCAAGATCGGAAGGCCTGCTTTTGGTAAGACCGGGACAGCTCAGGAATGGCGGGACGCTTGGTTCATCGGAGGAGCGGGCACCGATCTAGTGGCAGGAGTTGCTGTCTTCTGGCCTGACGGAGAGATCGAGATGAAACCCTCCTGCGACGGCCGCCGCACTGGGTACTCGTTCGTACAGAATCAAGCTGGTCAACAGATAGCGCTAGGACCGGAGTGTCGCAAGACACGTATCCGCGTAACGGGAGGCAGTTGGCCGACGCAGATCTGGCAGTTGTTCATGTTGAGTGCTTTAGACGGGGTTCCGGCGTCGAGTTTTCCCGTACCCGAAGTCGAGATAGTCAAGGTTGCCGTGGACATCTCTCGAGGGTGCTTGCCTAACCCCTACACACCAGCCGCCCTGATCGAGACTCAATCTTTCATCAAAGGCACTGAGCCAGCTGATATCTGCAAAGAACCAACCGGACCCGTATCCTCGATCCTGCCGAACGTGGTTGGGTATCCGCAGGACCAGGCGAAAAAACTTTTAGAACAAGCAGGATTTCAGGTCAAACTCCTACAAGAGCCCTCGGGACTTTATCCACCTGGGCGCGTCATCCGCCAGCAACCGAGTGCCTCATCGGACGTCGCACCGGGATCGGTCGTCACCCTTTACATATCAGTGGCAGCGGAAGACAAACTTGTGCCCGATGTCATAAATCGAACCGAAAACGATGCCAAAGCTATTTTGCAGCAGGCGGGATTCACAGTTGCGTTCGATCGAGCAGAGTCATGCAAAGGAAAAGCCTCGACATGCATCGTGAAGGATCAGGATCCGGATGGCAACACGAAGGCCCCTGCAGGGTCGGAGGTTCGACTAACTATTGGCCCCGGGGGTTGACGGCCCGCTGCGCCAAGGTCCTTCCTCATAGAATCGCCAGGGTCGGTTGATCTCGTCGGCCATACCGATTCTCTTCGAAGTCTTTATGGCACCATCGATCCTTCGGGGAACTCCGATCCAGATGTCGCCCTTCGTTATGTCTGCTCCATTTTCCGATCGGCCAATCGCAAAGGCCTGACATAGCCGCGCAGGGCCCCTCGCGAGAAGTCTTGCAGACTCGGTCCCCCGGCGATGAGCCATGAGTTCGCTTCCTTCTAAGGGCTCGACTGCACGCAGCAGCACGGCCGATGCCTCGCCGTCCTGGCCGGTCACAACGTTCGAACAGAAGTGCATCCCGTACGTGAAGTAAACGTACAGCCTCCCGGCAGGGCCAAACATCGCTTCATTGCGCGGCGTCCTTCGGCGATAGGCATGACTGCCTGGGTCGTCCTTACCCTTGTAAGCCTCGACTTCCACGATACGTCCGCTCACCAACCCTTCGGCACTATCGCGATAGAGCGTGCGGCCAAGCAAGTCTGGTGCCACCAACAGTGGATCCCTTGCAAAGAATGGGAGCGCCAATGCCTTCACTTGGCGAGGAAGTCCTTGAGTTTGGTGAGCGGCCAACAGTTGATCACATCTTTTTTGGTTGCCCAACCCCTTTGCGCCGTGGCTACCCCAAACATCATCCTTCCGAGCCGTGAAGGATGATGAGAGTCGCAGTTGATCGCAAACTTGCACCCATACTGAGTTGCGTGGCGGATGTGTTCGTCTCTTAGATCGAGCCGCCTCGGATTCGAGTTGATCTCCAAAGCAACCTTGTTGTTACTAGCGGTCTCGAAAACGGCTTCTAGGTCGAATGCCATCGGTTCTCTCTTGCCGATCGAGCGACCCGTTGGGTGCCCGAGGATGTTTACATGGGGGTTCTGCAGCGCCGTGATGATGCGTTTGGTTATGGCATCGGAATCCATCTCTCGGTGTTGGTGCAGGCTCGCGATCACGACATCGAATCGGGCGAGAACCTCGTCGGGATAATCGAGTTCTCCATCGATCCCGATATTGCATTCAACACCATGGAGAACCGTCATGCTCCCTACGGTGGCGTTAACTTTGGCAATCTCGTCGCGTTGCCGTTCGAGGTCGTCGAGCGACAGCGACTTGACGTAGATATTGCGACCATGGTCGGTGATAGCGAAATACTCGTATCCCTTGTCGGCTGCTGCTGCAACCATTTGAGCAACGGAGGCGTGGCCATCGGAGTAAGCGGTGTGGCTGTGCAGGTCTCCTCTGATGTCTTCGAGCTGCACAAGTTTCGGCAAATCATGCTTCAACGCGAGTTCTACTTCACCACGATCTGAGCGCAGTGTTGGGGGCGGGGTCTGCATCCCCAGGGCACCGTATATCTCGTCTTCGGTCCTTGAGGCGATGCGATCGATACCCCGAAACAATCCGTATTCGGACAGTTTCATCCCTTGCTTGACTGCGATCTCTCTGACTTTGACATTGTGGTCCTTTGACCCGGTGAAATATTGAAGGGCGGCACCGAATTCATCTGGTTTAATCACTCGCAGATCCACCTGCAATCCGTTGTTGGTGATGACACTTATCTTTGTCAAACCGTGCGCCGCAACATCAGCGACATCAGCAAGTTCTACGAATGCGTCGGTCACGATGAGCGCCTCATCAGAGGCAACGAGGATGTCGATGTCTCCGATGGTCTCCTGCATCCTACGTAGACTGCCCGCATACGTGACATTCGCGACTGCTGAGCACTGGCTCAACTCGTCGATCATTCGCTCAGCGACCGCAAGCGCAGCATCCAACAGGACGCGAGACTCAGTTTGTGAGTAGGTCTTAAATGCCCTCAGAAGATTGTCCTCTGTTTTCGGACCGAGCCCAACAAGCGTGCGTAATCTTTGTTCCGTCACAGCGACCTTCAATTCCTCGATCGAGGCGATTCCGAGTTCGTGGTAAATGAGCAAGGCCTTCTTGGGGCCGAGGCCCGCGAGGCGCATCATCTCGCGCACGCCATTTGGCACGGTGAGTCGGGCTTCTTCTAAGATCTTCATGGTTCCTGAGTCGAGGTACTCGGCTATCTTTGCCGCCGTGGCTCTACCGACACCACGAAGCGCCATGACCTCCTTTTTGGTTAGTCTGCTGAGATCGTTCGATAGAGCTTCGACCTCGGTAGCGGCTCGTCGATAAGTAAGGATGCGAAATCGTTCAGCACCGCTTATTTCGAGCAGGTCCGCCAACTCGAACAGTGCAGCCGCAACTTCATCGTTGACTCGTGCCAGAAGGGCCTCAGTAGGCTCCGAAGCCGGCTAGCCAGCGTTCTTCGTCATCCATCAGGGTCTCGAGACGAGCAAATTGCTCCTTGATGCGGTCTGCGGATGTGGCACCGTGCGACGACCGGGCCTCGACCCCAATACGGGGGTCGAGGAGTCGAAGGTCGCCTGCATCGATGGGTGCATACTCGCTTAGATCCATCTGGGAAATCTTGATCCCTTGAACTTCCGCCGCCGCTACGAGTTTGCCCACCAGTTCATGTGCTTGTCGGAAGGGAGTACCTTTCAAAACCAGTGCCTCGGCGATGCCTGCTGCTCCCGCATCCTCAGAACAGGCAGCCTGCATGACATCGATGTGGAAACTGATGGTCTGCATCGCACCTTTCAGTGCACCAAGAACCGCATCGACAGTATCGGCGGTATCGAAGACGACCTCTTTGTCCTCCTGTAGGTCACGGTTGTAAGTAAGAGGGAGACCCTTCAGGACCCCAAGCAATCGAACGAGATTGGAAGTCACTCTGGCTGACTTTGCGCGACTGAGTTCCCCGACATCTGGATTCTTCTTCTGGGGCATGATGCTGGAACCCGTCGCGAACGCATCATCGAGAGTTGCGAAGCCGAATTCCTTGGATGTCCATAACACCAGTTCCTCGCCGATCGACGACAAACGCACCGACAGGATGGCCGTTGCCGCCAGAAACTCAAGAGCAAAATCACGGTCGGCAACAGCATCGGCTGAGTTATCGAACACTTTGCCGAAACCTAACGCGGACGCAGTTGCTCTTGCGTCCAATGGCAACGAAGTGCCGCCGAACGCTGCCGCCCCTAAAGGTGAAACATCGCACCGCCTATAGGCCGCTATGACTCGCTCAAAGTCTCTACCGAGACCAAAGGCGTGCGCCATCATGTGATGGCTAAGTACCGTGGGTTGTGCGCGCTGAAGATGCGTATAGCCGGGCATCAGCGTCGCTTCATGGTCTCGCGCTATTCGGTATAAGGCCTCCTGTAGATCGTAAACACCCCGTGCGATGCGCCTTGTGGCTTGTTTTAGCCAAAGGCGAAGGTCAGTTACGACTAAGTCGTTGCGCGACCTACCCGCATGGATACGTGCGCCGACGTCGCCGAGGGTTTCGATGAGGAACCGTTCGACCGCCGAGTGGATATCTTCGTCAGATGCAGCGAAGAAGAACGTTCCCTCTTCAAGTTGAGCAGCGGCTTGATCCAGTGCCTCGGAGATGGCCAGATTCCCTGAAGGTTCCAGCAGTCCCGAGCGTTCCAGTTCAGCGGCGTGTGCCCTACAGACGTCGATCTCTTCCCGCCACAGTCGCTGGTCGTATGAAAGTGAAACGCTTAGAGCCGATTGAGCATCGGACGGTGTTTTTGCGAATCGTCCACTCCAAAGTGGTGTCATCGGGGTGTCACCGGGGGGTGAACCCTGCCCCAAACCTTAGCTGGCAAGCCCCAGAGTTTCACGAAGCCCGCCCCGGCACCGTGGTCGAAGGCATCTTGCTTATCGTAGGTCGCCAGCGCCATGTCATACAAAGAACCTGACGAGCTTCTGCCCGCAACGCTAACGTCACCCGGCTTGAACCTAAGTCGTACGACTCCGTTAACGTATTGCGATGTATTAGCAATGAAAGCGTCGATGGCGTCGCGAAGCGGCGAATACCAAAGCCCCTCGTAAACAAGTTCGGCATAACGTTGCTCCAGGTGCCGCTTTGTTCGCAGAGTTTCGCGATCAAGCGTTAATTCTTCTAGATCGACGTGAGCCTTGATCAGCGCCAATGAACCAGCTACTTCGTACACCTCGCGGGACTTGATGCCAACGACCCGATCTTCGATCATATCGACGCGACCGAAACCATAACTTCCAGCAACCTTGTCGATGAATGCCACTATGTCCGCCAAAGGCATGCGTGTCTCGTCCAACTCGTTTGGCAGACCATCGACGAATCCGATGTTGTGATACGCAACCTGGGACGGGGCAACAGTGGGGTCTACAGTTCTTTCCCAAATCTCGTCGGGGGGCTCGATGAAAGGATCCTCGAGTTGGCCACATTCGATGGTCCGCCCCCACATGTTCTCGTCGACCGAATACTTAGAAACATTGCCAGGGGCGATGGGTAGGCCTTGGGCTAGGCCGTACTCGATCGACTGGTCCCGAGTCATCCCCCAGTCACGGATGGGCGCTAGCACCTGGAGGTCCGGAGCAAGAGCGCCAAGAGAAACCTCGAACCGCACTTGATCGTTGCCCTTCCCGGTGCAGCCGTGCGCTACGAACGAGGCATCGTGAACACGCGCAGCCTCTACAAGGTGCTTACATATAAGAGGCCGGGAAAGAGCGGAGACCAAGGGGTATTTGTTTTGGTAAAGGGCGTTGGCCCTTAGCGCGGGACCGATGAAATTGGCCGCGAATTCTGAGGAAGCATCGACAACCACCGACTCGACAGCCCCCGACTTGAGAGCACGATCACGGATGACTTCCATATCGCCTCCTTGGCCGACGTCGACTGCTACCGCTACGACATCGAGGTTGTGATTTTGTTTCAGCCACGCAACAGCTACGGTCGTGTCGAGGCCACCTGAATAGGCCAGTACAACTCGCTCGCTCATCGCTCGGCCAAGCTTGGAAACGAATCCACCAAAGATCTAAGGCGCTTCTCGACGCGCCGAGGAAGGATGCCCTGCTTGCAGGCAACCATGATGGTGTCATCGCCGGCGATAGTTCCTGCGACTCCATCGATATCGCCCCTATCCAGAGCGGATGCAACCATGCCAGCGTGGCCTGGGGGGGTTTTGATGACCAGCAGATTGCCCGTTGCTTCCATGGACACGACAGACTCCGCCAACATCCGACGCAGCACATCGCCGACCGGGGCGCTCGACACTTCAACTGGCATCGCATAGGCGACCTTGCCTTCGTTCTTGAACTTGATAGCACCGAGTTCTTCGAGGTCGCGCGACAAGGTGGCCTGGGTGCTAGGGAACCCCGCAGCGCGAAGAAGCTTTACCAATTGATTTTGGCTGGTCACTTGTTGCTCGCGGATGAGCCGGATGATCGTGCGCTGCCGAGCACTCTTCATGCGTTTAAGAGCCAATCGAGCAAAGCCTTTTGGACGTGAAGTCGGTTCTCGGCTTGGTCCCACACCACTGACGATGTTCCATCGATCACATCAGCGGTGATCTCCTCGCCACGATGTGCAGGTAAACAATGTAGAACTATCGCGTCATTCGCAGCATCGGCAAGGCGTTGCGAATTGATCTCGAATCCGCTGAACATATCGAGGCGATGCTGCTTCTGGTCCTCCTGTCCCATGCTGGTCCAAACATCGGTATACAACGCATTTGCACCCTTGGCTGCTTCGGTTGGATCGTTCGTAACGTCGATGACGCACCCGGTCTCGCTGCCGATGGCAGCCGCTGCCTCGACGATTGGTTCGATAGGTTCAAAGCCCATCGGGCATGCAACCTTTATGACACCGAACCCTGCTTTGGCTCCCGCCAGAAGCAGTGAATGACAAACGTTGTTGCCGTCACCGAAATAGACAAGATTGACCTTACTTGGGTCTGGAAAGCGCTCTGTGATTGTCAGAACATCCGCAAGGGCTTGACATGGATGTTCGAGGTCGCTGAGAGCATTGACTATCGGGATCGTTGCGGTCTCGGCCAGTTCCTCAAGACGTTCCTGTCCAAACGTACGCACCACAAGGCCGTGCAGATATCGCGATAGAACGCTCGCAGTATCTTGCAGCGTTTCACCCCTTCCAAGCTGCAGTTCGTCACTGCGCAGCACTAACGCATTCCCCCCAAGTTCTTTGACTGCTATTTCGAATGAAACGCGCGTGCGGGTCGAGGGTTTTTCAAAGATCAATCCCAAAGAGCGTCCCTCAAGAACAGAGCAGGGCTGACCGCGGGTCTTTTTATACAGAGCAGCCTTAGACAGCAGAACTGCCTGCTCACTTACATCGATATCGTCTGAACTAAGGAAATGCCTCACCCAGTCACCTCCAGATCGGTAAGAACCTTCCCGAGGATACTCACTGCTGCGTCACAGTCTTGCTTGGACACTATCAGCGGCGGACACAGGCGAACAACGGATGGGCCGACCTCGTTGACCAGAAGCCCGCGTAGCCTGCATGCCTCGACCACACTTGAAGCTGCGATTCGACCTAGAGCGATGGCAATCAGAAGGCCTTGACCGCGAACGTCATATCCGAGATCGCCCAGTTTGGTTTTCAGATAGACCCCCATCTGGGCGGCGTTCGTGACAAGGTCGTCTTGTTCGATAACTTCTAAAACAGCCAGAGCCGCAGCGCAGACCACCGGCCCTCCGCCCATCGTTGTGGCATGGTCGCCGTACGTCAAAGCTTCGGCCGCTCCGCCTCTGGCTACGCAAGCGCCGATCGGCAGCCCATTTCCTAGGGCTTTGGCAAGAGTTATCACGTCGGGGTGGGCATCTTCATGTTGAAAACCGAACCAGCGGCCAGTTCGACCTAGTCCCGTTTGAACCTCATCATCAAGGAACAGTAGATTCGCCCCGTCGCAGATCGTGCGGATCGATGGGAGGTATTCGGGGGAAGGGACTATCACGCCCCCTTCGCCTTGAACCGGTTCCAACAAAACCGAACACGTGATACTTGTGATGGCCGCCTTGACGGCCGGAGCATCATCGAATGGGACATGGACGAACCCGGGAGGAAGCGGCGTGAATGCCTCCCATTTGGCCGGCTGTCCGGTGGCCGCCAAAGTCTCGAGAGTTCTGCCATGGAAACTTCCGAAAGCAGCAATGGTTTCATACCGATGGGGCCCAGACTGCATACGCGACCACTTACGCGCCACCTTTATGGCGCACTCGTTAGCTTCGGCACCCGAGTTCGCAAAGAACACTCTTCCATCTGCCCACCCCAGGAGTTCACAGAGTTTTTCTGACAACGCAACCATCGGTTCGGTGTAATAAAGGTTGGACGTATGTACCAAGATGGACGATTGTTTAGCGACTGCTTCCGCGACCAAAGGATGAGCGTGACCCAAGGCGTTTACCGCGATGCCGGCGACGAAATCAAGGTAGCGCTTGCCTTCCGAGTCGTACAGGTGCATACCTTCACCGCGCACGAATCGCACAGGTTGACGCCGGTAGGTTTGCATGAGGTGGGCGTCTAAGTCGTTCATGGCAACACCATCGTTCCAACGCCTTTATCTGTAAACACTTCCAGAAGCAAAGCATGAGGGACCCTGCCATCGAGCAGGTGCACTTGGGCGACCCCTGAGCGCATCGCTTCGACGGCAGCAGTGATCTTAGGAATCATCCCGTCCGATAACGAACCGTCTTCCAACAGTTTTTCTAAATGGTCTACCGAGATTTCCGACACTAAAGAGTCCTCGTCGCCAAGATCTCGGTAAAGACCGGGAACGTTCGTTAGAAACACGATCTTGGTCGCGTGGAGCCACCCGGCCAAAGCACCGGCGACGATGTCGGCATTCGTGTTGTAGATGCCTCCAGGACCAGAGCCCATCGGCGTGACAACGGGAACTATTCCGAATCCAAGAACTTTCGTGATCGAATAAGCGTCGATCCTCTCGACGTCACCGACGAATCCAAGACGTTCATCGCGGGCGCGGACCGTGACCATGTCTTCCCCGGCAAACCCCCGGCCATCCGCCCCATGTTGCCAAAGAGCCGACACGATCTGCTGTCTCACTCCGTCCATAACGCTCTTTACTGTGTTGACTGTGTCCACATCGGTGACACGGTGTCCATCGATGAACCGAGGCTCTGTTCCGAGTTCACGCATGGCCCGAGAGATCTGGGGGCCGGCGCCATGCACCAACACAACGTCAATGCCGACGAACCGCATCAGTACGATGTCGGTGATCAACGACTCGAACGATGAAGGGTCTTCGACTATTTCGCCACCGAACTTGACGACAATGGTCTTACCCGCCCAGCGGCGGATGTAAGGCAGAGCCTCAATCAGGACGGCCGCTTTTTGCGATGCCTCTTTCAAAGTTCATACTCGGCATTCAATACGACATACTCGGGCGAAAGATCCGTGGTCAGAACTTCGGTGGCGAACCTGCCGAGAGCTAAGTCGCAAACGATAATGATTTCCCGTTCCGCCATTCCAGCCCGGGCAAGCGCAATGGTTTCTTTAGAAGCGGGCTGGCCTTCTTTCAGCACAACCCTGTCGGCGATCGAGATGCTGAGACGGGTGAAGTCGATCTCGACGCCCGCCCGCCCCAGCGCTGCAGCGATACGCCCCCAGTTAGCGTCCTGGCCGTAAAGCGCCGTCTTCACCAATGAGGATTCCGCCACCGTCCTGGCTGCACGAAGTGCCTCATCGGAAGATATAGCACCGCGGACTCGGATGCGAGCGAACTTCGTTGCACCCTCACCATCGGCAACGATCTGTTCTGCCAGGCTGCGGCATACCGCGTCGAGGGCCTCCTTCATATCTTCCGTTGTTGGCGTTTTCCCCGAAGCCCCATTGGCCAAAGCGATAACAGAGTCGTTCGTAGAGGTATCTGCATCGATGGTGATGCGATTGAATGATTCAAGAACCGACTGCCGTAAGAGCGACTTCAACAATGCTGGATCAACGATCGCGTCGGTGGTGATGAACGCCAGCATCGTGGCCATGTTGGGCGCGATCATTCCGGCACCTTTTGCGATGCCTCCGATGGACCATCCGTCGCTATGTGTATTTGCGATTCGCTTTGGCTGGGAATCGGTGGTCATGATGGCGAGGATCGCACCGTCATCTCGTGGAGCAAGTGCGCCAACGGCCTCCTGGATGCCCAACATGATCTTGTCCATAGGAAGTGAAGAGCCAATGAGGCCCGTTGAGCAAACCAGTATCTCGCCGGATGCCACACCCAATAACCGGGCGGCTTCGTCTGCCATCGCGACAGCATCTGCATAACCAGCCTCGCCAGTGCACGCATTGGCACACCCGGAATTGATGATGACTCCGCGGGCGAAATCGGCATCTGCTCGCTGTCTGGAAACGATCACAGGGGCAGCGGCTGCAAGGTTCGTGGTGAAGGTTCCCGCCACCGCTGCGGGTCGGTCTGAAAAGATGAGCGCGACGTCATGCTTGCCGGACTTTTTGATACCGGCTTTCACCCCTGCTGCCGTAAAACCCTTGGCTACACAGACCCCGCTCATACCGGCAAACCGCCCTCGCTGAGCCCGGCCGCTTCATCTAACCCAAACATCAAGTTGAAGTTTTGTACCGCTTGGCCAGCCGCGCCTTTACCCAAGTTGTCCAGAGTGCACATGGCGATCACGGTGTTGGTCCGGGCGTCGAGCCTTACGGCGACTTCCGCAAAGTTCGACCCCACTAGGCGCTTGGTTTCGGGCAGCGTGTCGACCAGAAACTTGACGAACGGTTCGTGCTTGAACCTGGCTTCATACATACCGTCGAGGTCGTCTTGGGTGACTGAATCGCCGGCGTGAACCCGACAGGTCGCAAGGATCCCCCTGCCCATCGGCACCAAGGTCGGCACGAAACTCACGATTGCGCCCAACTGTTCTTCCATCTCCGGGATGTGCGAGTGACCGGTGACCTTGTAAGGGCGGACATTGTCTGCCGCTGACATGAAATCGAAACCCTCTCCTCCTGCCCTTCCCGCTCCAGATACGCCCGAGACTGCATCGACATGGACCGTCTCACCTGACCGGAGACTGCTTGACTTGATGGGGAGCAGTGCCAACAAAACCGCCGTTGGATAACAACCCGGGTTGGCAGTCAGCTGCGAGGTACGTATTGCGGCACGATGCGATTCCGGCAGCCCATAGACCCATCGCGACAATGACTCCGGTGCAACATGAGGAATTCCAAACCACTGTTCATAGACGCTGGCATCGCTGAGTCGAAAATCTGCCCCCAAATCTACAACTCGTCCAGGCGCGTCTGTGAATAAACCCATGCTGTGGGTATGCGGTAAAGAAGCGAAGACGACATCTGCCTGAACCTCAAGAACCTCTTCGATGGGGCCATAGACCATATTTTCGTATCCACGCAAACTCGGGAAAACGTCGGTTACGGCAAGACCCGCTCGGGACGATGCTCCCGCGGCTATAACTTCCACTTCAGGGTGGTTGCCCAACAATCTCAGCAGTTCCGCTCCCGCAAAACCTGAAGCTCCTAGTACAGTTGCACTTATTCCCATGATGTCCTTAACGAAGTAGGATTAGAAACTATACAGGAGAGTGTATATATATGCAGGTTGAATACGGATTCATCGCCGACTCTGCCGACGCGCAGAATGGCCTGTTCTATGTGGTGCGCGGCGGCACCGACATATGGCATCTACCTGCCGATGTGGTATTTCCGGTTCCGATCGGTCCCATGTCCTTCGTTGTGAGACTCGTGGGCCAGCTGGATGAGATCGGCCAACCCATCGCAGTCAGCTTCAAGCTCGTTAACCTTGACGGACACCCTGTAGGTGAAGAAGGGCAGGGCCAGATCGAGTTCGCACCTCATCCCTTTGATCGAACTAGAACCAGCGGCGCCTTGCTGCATTTCCGAGTTGGATTTTCGGCCCCATCAGCAGGCGCATTCGTGTTCGAATTACATTCCAACGATCGACGACTTTGCCAGATCCCCTTCTGGGTGGTAACCGGTCCCCCAGTCAATATCCCCTAGTCACTGTTTCAACGACACGAGAGCACCGCCCGTCTTGAGGTTCGGTCCGATGACGAGAGGGGCCACAAGGACCTCGCCGTCGGTCGCGGCGGCGCTTCGGTTGGCTACGCACGGTCCCGTGCACGAATCGACGAACGTTCCCCATGCTCTTCCATCCGGAGCGATGACGATGTCCAAGAAGTCGTAGGTCAAGCCGCATGGTCGAGAATTGCAGTCACCCCGGAACAACGGGTCCCTCAACGGATTGGCCGTGGTCGACTGGAACGTGGGATCGTCGGCTAGGGCGTTGATCGAAACCGTGAGATACCCATTCCACGAGGTCTTCGTGTAGTTCCTGGCGGTGTAGCCGTAGTCGCTGGTAGTTCCCATGTAAAGGATGGCAACGCTGCCCGGAGCTCTCGCATCGATGCTGGCGAAATGCGCCTCGGTGACTCCCGGCGGCGCCACCATCTTGGGAGTACTCCAAGTCCTGCCGTGATCCGTACTAACCGATAGATGCGGGAGCCGCCGCGAGTCCATGTAGGCGTAGTACAGATTGCCAGCTGTATCAGATGCAACGATCGACTCGTGCGTGTACTGCTTGATCGTGGTGCTCACGGCGTACTGAGTCCATGTCAATCCGTCGTCCTCGCTGACCGACACCGACGGGATGCCGCATTGGCCCTTCGCGAGAACCACCCTGCCCTCCGGGTCCACGATGACGTGCCCGGTTAAACCTCCGCATTGCCACGAAAGTGGTCTAGAGGCAGTGGGTGGTTGATTCGGATCGACTCCCAAGAAGGCGACGCCGGCAGGAGACCAAGACTTGCCACCGTCGAAACTCCGACCGCAGGGCGAGTGGGACACCCAGTTAGAGCAGTGATAGAGCATGTTGGGATAGCCGTTCGTCTGGGAGACGCGCGGGGGGCCACCAGCAAAGGTCTGATGGTCAACAGGAGGTTGACCACAACCCAGCCTGTTGGTAGTCCAGTTCTGACCGTCGTTGTCTGACCAGTTGAGGTACTGACATGCACCTATGAGTTCCGCTGAGAAAACCCGGTCCGTCGTTTGATCGACCCATACGTAAGGGTCTGCGGTGGTGGGCGGGTCGTCATAAACGTCCATGGGCAGCTTGGGATTTATCTGCTGCCAGCTAAGTCCGTCGTCAGGTGATCGGAACAGTTGGGGCCGTGCCGTAACCTTCGTTGCGCTGTCTCCGAACGATGAGGCGACGGTGTAGATGTCTCCATCGTTTTGAACCCCCATCGTGGGTTCGGTCCCGTCTCGCCCAACATAGCGGGAGTCGGCTTCGGCAAGGGGACCGAGGACATTTGCAGGATCGATGGCTTGAGCGTTTGCCTTGTGGACCCAAACCCTTGGGCTAAGCCCGAGATCCGTCGGGGCGAGATTGGGGGCCGCGAGAGGCAGGCCAGGTTCTCCTACGTCGACATTCTTGATGGCGTCCCCGCTGGTCAATCCATCTGCCTGAGATGCAACTGTCAGGTTGTTCGTTCCCGGCTGGAAGGCTAGATTGATAGGCCCACCCAACTTGGTGGCAGCAACCACCCCGCTTCCTCCCATGCGTAGGACACGACCTTTAGCGTCAGTTCCTGCACCAGAGTTAGACCCTATGTAAAGAGTCCCAGAGGCAGCGTAGGCAAGGCCCTCGGCACCCCCAGTGATGGTAGTAGCGGCTGAAGGAGCGTTCGGATCATTAACGTTGACAAAATAGACCGCTCCATCACGTAGGCTCGATACCGCCAACGTTCCATCCGGCGCAAATGCCAGACCGTAAGGCCTGAAGTTGCTCGCGTGGACCGTTGTTATCGACCGATCAGGAGCGATTTTGAGGATCCTCTTACCCGCTGAATCCGCGATGAACAGATTCCCAGTCGGGTCGAAAGCGATACCAACAGGTACGCCGAGACCCCGCGCATATACCCCGGTTTGGCCCGAAGGCGTAAGGAAGACGATTTCCCCCGTATCCGCGACCGCTGCATACAAGTTGCCGCTACCGTCGACTGCTACTCCTGTTACGCCCCGAGTAAACCCACCTTGGGGAAAACCTCTTGCAAGCGTCAAAGAAGGAAGACCCCCATCAACTTTGACGAGATGCCCCGTGCCGGAGTTGGCAGCGATCAAGTCAGTTCCGCGGTAAGCGATGCCGAGAGGGTCGTCGAGGAGAGGAACATCGGGGAGGGCGGCCAGAGTAAAGGAGAAGGATGAAGGAAACTCTGTTGAATCGAAAAGGATGCTCGCGTTCGTGGCCGCGCCGGCAGTGCGAGCGACCATCTGGACCACTACCTCTTTTTCGATCGGAGCAACCACTCCCGCGAAAACAACGTCGATACGCGTGGGCGCCAGGGCCAACACATCAATCGTCTTACGCGCGAAGGGAGTTGCCACCCCACTTCCGCCATCGCCGAAAAGTGAAACCTCTACGTTCAGCGCCGCAGGGGACTGCAGCCAGAACGTGACCTTGGGATCACCCGCGACGACACCATTGACCAGGCCGCCCCAATAAGCTAGTAGAAAATTCTTTCTGTAATCCTGGTTACCCTGGCCCATCGTTGCAATCTTAGGGATCAGACTTGAGGGTGGGTTCGCGTCCATGAAGGGCCCTTGACCCCCTGCGAACTCATTCGCCTCGTCAACAAGCATTAGGTTGTTTACGGAATGGAAGTACAGGGTCTTAGGTTCTGGGGCTCCCAACCCAACAACGCCTTCCAACGCGTAATGGGGTTCGAGCTTCTCCTGCCGGTCGAACATCCTTAAACCACCGGGATGGGCCAACTGGTGAGTGGCCTCCTGCCGGACTTCGACAAGTGCCTCATGCAAATCCTTGTTTTCCGCGAAGGCAGCGAAGATGCTGGCAACGAGCGATACCAGGGTTAAAACACAAATGATCAATTTCCTGCGACGCATGGGTCCCTCCTCATTAGATAGCTTTGAACGAATAGTTCGCCACAAAACAGCCAAACTCCTGCCAAATAGGACAAATAGGTAGAAAAATATCCGGGCCAGACAGTTTTCTAACCGACCCAGACGTGCCAGACGTGCCAGAGGTGATTGACCGGACACGATACCCACCTCACAACGCTCGTGCTCAGCGGGTTCAGCGGGCTTCCGCGCCGAATCCCTTTCTCAGTGCCGCTGCTATGGCATCGCGAGCTGAAATGGCTTCTTGCTCGGTGAGCGTGCGCGCAGCGTTACGGAAGGTAAGGGAAAGAGCGATGCTTTTGCGGCCCTCGCCTACTTGATCGCCACGGTAGACATCGAAGATGCGAACTTGCTCGAGGTCTTGACCGCCTGCCTCGCGGGCAACACTGAGAAGGTCCGCCGCGGCGACTTCGTCTTTGACAGCAAGGGCTAGGTCGAGCAGGACCGCTGGAAATCGTGTCACGGTGGACGATGGCGACGGTCGCTCGGATAGCTCGACCATTGCGTCAACATCAAACTCCCCCGCATAGATCCGGTGCGCTAGGTCGGCCCGCTCCCGAACTTCTTCGGTCAATTCACCGAACGTACCCACCACCGTCGTCCCCGACATGACCTGGGCAGCTCGAGTTGCATGATACGGAGGCAAAGTCACCGGCTCGAACTTGATATCAGGCAAACATAAAGACGTGACCAGATTCTCGACCACGCCCTTCAAGTCGTAAAAATCAAGGGGCCGCTCTTTCGACAGCCAGCCTTGAGGCTGTATACCGCACATGACCAAACCAAGACGAGTGGGTTCCTGAGGAAGAGCATCGCGCGTAGGAATGAAGACTGGGCCGATCTCGAACAAGCGAACATCGAGATTTCGTTTGGCGTGATTACGTTGAACCGCCGAAAGCAAAGCCGGAATCAACGATGGCCGCATGAGCGATTCTTCGATAGTCATGGGATGCGCTAACTCAAGGACAGAGACCTCCGTAGCGCCCAATATCCGCAGATGTTCTGGCCCGATCATGCTTTGGGTCAATGCTTCGAACATCCCAGAACCGGCAAGAACTCCACGGATACGTCGGATGGATCGTTGCTTCTGTGTCAGGGCAGCAGCACGGCTACGACTTGAGGGGAGCTGAGTGGGCACTCGGTCGTAACCGAGCAGACGGGCCACTTCTTCGATGAGATCTTCTTCGATCTTCAGATCTTGTCGGCGAGTTGGAGCCTCGACTGTGATCTCACCATCACCATCAGCGGCCCGCGGAGATAACCCCAATCTGGTGAGTGCATCGAGCATCTCCGCATCGGAGTAATCGGCACCGGTGACTAGACGGGCGCGTTCGGTACGAAGGACAACAGTGCAAGAGTGCATCGGTGCGGGATAAACATCGATCGGAACCGACGCTATCTCGCCCCCTGCCCATTCAACTATCAGCGATGCAGCCAACATAGATGCGAATTCGACATTGTTTGGATCTGTTCCCCTCTCATAACGAGCAGACGCTTCTGATCGAAGGCCGTGTCTGCGCCCGGTTCGCGAGATCGTCGTTGTTTCGAAGTGGGCTGCTTCAAGGAGCACGGCCGTTGTGGCATCGGACACTTCGCTGTCGGCGCCGCCCATCACTCCGGCTATGGCTATGGGCTTTTCTGCGTCAGCTATCACCAGGTCGTCAGCATCGAGTTTGCGTTCAACACCATCGAGTGTCGTGATGGGCTCTTGCGCAGTTGCCCGGCGCACAACGATGCGGCTACCGGCAAGACGATCGAGATCGAAAGCATGCAGAGGATGGCCCGTGACTAGCAAGGCATAGTTGGTGGCGTCGACAACATTGGAGATTGGTCGCAAGCCCGCCGCAGTCAACCTCTTCTGAACCCACAAAGGAGAAGGTCCGATGGTCACGCCCGTGATAACACGAGCCAGATATCTGGGACATCCAACCTGGTCAACGACTTCGACGGCAGCCAAGTCGACCGTCTTGGCATCGCCCTGTTTGATCTGGATATCTGGAATCTTGAGATCAACCGACCGCAGGGCCGCTACTTCACGCGCTACTCCGATGAGGCTCATTAAGTCGGGCCGATTTGGAGTTATCTCAAGGTCCAGCACAACATCGTCAAGACCTAGAGCTTGACTTATCTGGGCCCCCACCACAGCGGTAGCAGGCAATATCAACAGGCCCTCGGCCTCTTCGCTGAGCCCTAGTTCTGACGCCGAGCACAACATCCCTTCCGACATCGTTCCGCGCACATTACGCTCCGCGATCTTCAATCCATTGGGCAATTGCACCCCGGGTGCTGCAAGCGGAACATTGTCGCCCACTTCGAAATTCCAAGCCCCGCATACGATGCTGCGTTGTCCGCTGCCGGTTGCGACTTCTACGATGCGGACACGATCGGCCCTTGGGTGCGGATGTATAGCTAAGATCTTCGCAACGACGATGTCCTCCAGGCCGAGACCAGGCGATTCGATGCTTTCGACCTTCAAGCCCGCAGAAGTCAGCATCTCTTCCAGTTCATCGATATCGGCTGGTACGTCCACGAAGTCGGCCAGCCAAGACACAGGTACCTTCATCTAAAACTCCGCCAGGAATCGCAGGTCGTTTTCATAGAAGGTGCGGACGTCGTGTACCGCATAGCGAAGCTTAGCGATGCGTTCGACACCCATCCCGAAAGCGAAACCGGTATAGCGCTCGGGATCGTATCCAACCCCACGCAATACCTTTGGGTGGACCATTCCGGCCCCCATGATTTCGATCCAGCCTTCACCGCGACACGTCGGACACCCGATTCCTTCACAGGTGAAACACGAGACGTAAACCTCAGCGGATGGCTCGGTGAATGGAAAGTAACTTGGGTGCATACGGACTCGCTGGTGCGGGCCGAACATGGCTTTTGCGAACACCTCCAGTGTTCCCTTCATGTCCGCGAACGACAGCCCTTCGTCTACAGCGAGACCTTCGATCTGAGTGAAACCTGATAGGTGATTAGGAGTGGGTTCATCGCGACGTCCACAGCGACCCGGCACAACAACGTAGACAGGAGGATCTTGCGCTTCCATGATCCGCGCTTGCATGGGTGAAGTGTGGGCACGGATCAATGGCATCTCCAAAGAATCCGACTTGATGTAGAAACTGTCATACATGGACCGAGCTGAGTGATCGGTAGGGATATTGAGTGCCTCGAAATTGTAGTGATCGGTCTCGACGACTGGTCCCTCTACGACCCGGAACCCGATTCCGATGAAAGCATCAAGGATCTCGTCTATGACTTGCGTGATGGGATGGATACGGCCACGAGCGGGGGCCCGACCTGGCAGCGTGACATCGATAGTTTCGCTTTCGACGCGAACAGACCGCTCCTTAGCCTCCAAGCTTATGAGTCTGGCCTCGATCGCAGTCTCGATATCGCCCCGAACGCTGTTGATCACCTGACCAAGCTCCTTTCGGCCCTCAGGTTCGAGCGATCCGAGTTTGTTATTGATACCGGATAGTTCGCTCTTTCGGCCAAGGGCGTCGCTGCGCAGTTGTCTAACCTCCTCGGCTGTATCCGCCTTTTCCAAGGTCATGATGGTTTGAGCGCGCAACTCTTCCAATTGTGCTCTTTGCTCTGAAACGCTCATGCGGCGGGTTCGGTTCGGGGAATCGTGAATCTGAAGGAGGAGCCTTTTCCTTCGGCATCTTCTACCCAAAGGGTCCCACCATGCGCTTCGACCAAACCCTTTGATATATATAGACCAAGACCCGTCCCTGTCGGATTGTCCGCTCTAACAGCGGCTCCTCTTCGAAAGAACTTGATAAAGATCTGTTGTTTCTGTTCCTCTGGGATGCCAACACCTTCATCGGTGACTGCTATCTCGATACGATCGCCTTGATCCGACGCCGTAAGAGTGACGCTACCCTTCGGTGTGTATTTAACTGCATTTTCAACCAGATTCGTCAAGACCTGCTCGACTTTGTCGGGATCGGCAAAGACGTCAGGAAAGTCGCCTGCAATATCGTTGTGAAGGCTATGGTTTTCAGCTCTCATGCCAACGCGATCGATAACCTTGGCGGCGATCGTCGGCAGACTGACCATCTGCCGATGCAGTTCCAGCCTTCCTGCTTCAAGTCTTGAGATGTCCAGCAGTTCTCCGATAAGCCGCGTCACCCTATCGGCATCCGAATTGATGGTCGTAAGCAGATGTTTCTTGGTCTCATCGTCAAAGCGATCCCATTTGTTCAGGAGTGTTGACGTGAAGCCCTTGACTGAAGTTAATGGTGAGCGCAACTCATGGGACACCGCTGAAATGACCTCCGATTTCGCCAGATCGATGCGCTTGCGCTTGGCAATATCGCGTGCCACCACGAATGCGCGTCGTTCACCATCTCGCTCGAAACTTGTTGTTAGCCCGACCCACACATCATTTCCCAACTTGCTCTTGACACAAATCTCTTGTTCCGGCAGACCCTTGATGATGTGCAGATCTGGATGCGGAGAAGCACCGATGCAGCAACGATTCCCATTAGAGTCGGTTGGAGAAAGCAGCTCGTCAACGAACTGCCCAACGGCTTCGGTCTCGTTGAAACC
>JBDSRR010000242.1:0-2780 GCA_039929185.1 Actinomycetota bacterium | reverse complement strand
TGTGCATCTGCAGCCTTTCGAGCAGGGGCTGGTCTGGTTCGGATGGCAGTACCAGGATCGATCGCTGATGCAGTAGATCGAGCTTTGCTCGAGGCAACTACTATCGCCTTGCCAGAAACTGTTTCCGGTTCGATCGACCCCGGGGCGGTGGCCCAGGTTTTGTACGCGGCGATGTCTTTCGATGCTGTTGTGATTGGTCCAGGCCTGGGTGCCGATCCGCGAACTGCGGAATTCGTCCGCGATCTGATCAGTGTGATCGAGCTTCCGTTGGTTCTAGATGCAGACGGTATAAACGCGTTTCAAGGTCAGCCCGAGTTGCTAAAGCGCGCCTCGGCACCCATCTTATTGACACCGCATGCCGGGGAACTCGCTCGGTTGATAGACCCATCTGCAGACCCCATCACAACAGCCATCGCGGCGGCTGAGGTAACTGGCTGCGTGGTATTGCTGAAGGGACAGCCCACTGTCATAGCCTCGCCATCGGGGCAAGTGAGGTTGTGCATCGAGGGTGATCCATCCTTGTCGACGGCGGGGACCGGAGACGTTCTCGCGGGAATCGCTTGCGCGCTCATGACCAAACATGACTTGATGTTGGCAGCGCCTTCTGCTGCTTGGATCCATGGGCGAGCCGGGTCGATCGCGGCGGCACATGCTAGTGAAACCGGAGTTCTCGCAAGTGATGTGGTCGATGTGATTCCAACAGTTGTAAAGGAGCTGTTATGAGAAACGATCTTGGACTTTGGGTGGAGGTAGATCTCGCGAAAGTTCGCTCGAACGTTGCGAACCTCAAGGCTTTGTTGAATCCCCAAACGCGTTTGTTGGCGGTAGTCAAGGCGAATGGTTATGGTCATGGTGACGCGGCTGTGGCTGCTGCGGCGATAGATGGGGGTGCCGAATGGCTTGGTGTCGCCCGGGTCGATGAGGGAGCGTCGCTTCGACGCAGCGGGATAACCCACCCGATCCTGCTGCTGGCGGAGCCTCCGATAGGTTTGGTCAAGCGGGCAGTCGAACTCGAACTCACGCCGACTATCTACACGCCCGCTATCGCACAGGAGTTCTCGAATAGTCGTTCATATCGCGAGATAACAGTGCACATAAAGGTTGATACAGGTATGCATCGCTACGGGGTCGACCCAGCTGAGATCGACCTTGTTTTGGAGCGTGTCCATAGCCTCGATGGACTTCGCGTAGGCGGGTTGTGGTCTCATTTCGCTGTTGCAGACGACGCGTTAGATCCGTTCACGGAAGTTCAGCTCGAACGATTCTTGCATATCTCGGAAAGCGCGAAATTGCCAGCGCAGACATTGTTGCACATGGGCAATTCAGCGGCGGCCATAAGTTTTCCGAAGGCTCATTTCGACATGGTCCGAACGGGGATCGCCATTTACGGCATATATCCATCGAGTCAACTTACGGACAAGGTTTCCTTGGAGCCGGTCATGGAACTTAAGTCGCGCGTCGGGCTGGTAAAGCGACACTTGAAAGGCGAGTCACTATCTTATGGACAGCGCTACACGCTGGGGCAAGATGCAAATGTGGCTACGATTCCGTGTGGTTATGCGGATGGCCTCAGTCGTGCGCTTTCTAATCGTGGCGAGGTTCTTGTTCGAGGGCGTCGTTACCGCATATGCGGCACGATAACCATGGATCATTTTCTTATCGATGTTCGCGATGATCAAGTCGAGATCGGCGATGAAGTTGTCATCATCGGTAGGCAAGGGGACGAGCAGATAACCGCCTACGAGTTAGCGGAGAGACTGGACACCATCCCCTATGAAATCGTCTGCGGCGTTAACTCCAGGGTTCCAAGGATTTATCTGAATTGAAGAAGCGAGCAACGAAAAGCAAAAGAGCAGGCGGGATCGTCGCCCTGGTAGCGGGGGCCGCAGCCGCAGGAGTCGGCGCGGGCCTGGCTGCAGAACGCCTTCTCATCGGACGCTCGCGACTCAAGGTCGACCCGTATGCGCGCGAGCCTTATGGCAAAGTCAAAGGGGACCGATCTTTCAGCGTCAACACGAAGGATGGAGCGGTGCTTCACGCGGAAGAAGTTGGTTTGAAAGGTGCCAAACGAGGGGCGATCTTTTTACATGGTTATTGTTTAGACCGAACCATCTGGCACCATCAGATGCTCGATCTTGGTGGTAGCGAAGAACGTCGTTACATCTTCTACGACGCCAGGGACCATGGGCGCTCTGTTGGTGGCAGCGCCCAGATGCGGGTCACAACGCTGGCGTCGGACCTCGTCGACGTCCTTGATGAATCTGGCCTAGAAGAAGCAGTATTGGTGGGTCATTCGATGGGGGGCATGACTGTCCTTGAATTCTGCAGAGAATTTCCACATGAGCTGCGCAAGCGCATCAAAGGAGTTGTGCTTGCGAATACGACTCACACCGATGCCATCAAAACCGCTATAGCCGGAGAGTTAGTTGGGCCGATAGAGCGGCGTTTAGGCAAGATCATCGGCTCGCTATTCGATGACCAACGGTCCGTTCGCGCGCTTCGTTTGCGCGGAGACGACTTGTCCTATCTGATCGTGAAGTTGTTCGGTTTCGGTTCGGGATCTTCTCCAGCTCAGGTTGAGTTCGTGCGCCGATTGAATGCTGTGTTTCCCTCGCCACCGTTGATCGAGATGCTAAAGGGTATGCGCGAGTTCGACATGAAGGATGCGCTCGAGGTTATCGACATCCCCACGCTGGTCATAGCAGGAGGCAACGACCGGCTGACTACTGTACGGGCGTCGCGACATATCGCTGAGAAGATCCCTGGTGCTCGCCTTCATG
>JBDSRR010000241.1:0-2802 GCA_039929185.1 Actinomycetota bacterium | reverse complement strand
CCCTGGCGCTGGTACGCGATGGAACCCCAAAAAGCAGGGCAGCGTCAGAAGCGGCCCGAACCCACGGAGTGTCGAAGACCCAGATCTATCGAGCTCTGCTGGACTAGCAGTTAGCCGAGGTCCGCGTCGATTTGTCCGTGACACGAGCTATCCGACGCGAACGTCAGGGTTTAGGTTTGGGCGAATGGATCCCATTCGGCTGGGTCGGTTGGCTTGCCGCCTGCAAGCTCTCTCCTACAAGATGTGCACACCATCCGTTCACGGAAAAGTTTGATGTCGACGGTAGAGCGGCAGAATACGCATCGGTCGTCGGTCACAGAAAGAATGATGCGATCGTCTTCAACCGCGATATCTAGATGGTCGCCATCTTTGATCCCGAATGTGCGTCGTATCTCGGCCGGTAGAACGATGCGCCCGAGACCGTCGACTTTTCGGCTTATCCCTGTATCCATGTTCCGAGGATAATATCCCTTATGACTGATACCTATTACATAACGACATCGATCCCCTATGTGAACGCAAAGCCGCATATGGGTTTCGCTCTTGAGATAGTCCAGACCGACGCTCTAGCGCGTTACCATCGCCTGCGGGGCGACGATGTTTGGTTTCTCACCGGCACAGATGAGAATAGTCTTAGCAATATCCAAGCGGCCGTGAAGGAAGGGATCCCCACTAAGCAACTGGTCGATCGCAACGCTCCCTTCTTCCGCGCGCTCAAAGAGCAACTCGGCCTGTCGTTCGATGATTTCATTCGTACCGCAGATGAGGATCGGCATCTCGACGGCGCACGCAAATTGTGGGAGGCCTGTGACGCCAATGGCGACATCTACGTCAAGGACTACGAGGGCCTCTACTGCATAGGGTGTGAACGCTTCTATGAGCCCGAAGAATTAACAGAGGGCCTGTGTCCCGAACATCAGACCGCCCCCGAACTGGTATCTGAGGAGAACTACTTTTTTCGCCTTACCCGTTACGCCGACGAACTTGAGCGATTGATAACTTCCGAACAGTTGCGTGTTGTGCCGCAGACTAGGCGAAACGAAGTGCTGAGCCTTATCCGTATGGGGCTAAGAGACATCAGCATCTCAAGGTCGAAGGAACGCTCCCAGGGCTGGGGGGTGCCCGTACCGGGCGATGAAGAGCAGGTCATGTATGTGTGGTTCGATGCCCTTTCCAACTATATAAACGCCCTTGGCTACTCACAAACGTCCGAACGATACGAGCACTACTGGGTAAATAATCCGAATCGTGTTCATGTGATCGGTAAAGACATCAGCAGGTTCCATGCGGTGTACTGGCCTGCGATGCTTTTATCAGCGGGCATCGCATTGCCGAAGATCATCTACGTTCACGGCTGGATCAACCTAGATGGGCAGGCGTTGAGCAAGAGCCGAGGAATAGTTCTCGATCCGGTCGAGATCGCGGCCAATTTCGGCATCGATCCGTTGCGCTATTACCTTCTAAGAAAAATCTCGTCTTGGTCCGACAGCAATTTCTCATTCGACCACTTGGTGCAAACCTATAACTCCGACCTAGCAGATCAGTTGGGCAACCTGTTGAGCCGAGTGGTCGCCATGGTTACGAAGTATTTCGATGGTCTGGTCCCGGGTCCGACGGGTGATCTGCCTGCCGACATGAAATTGAAGTCAAAGGCAAGCGGACTTGCCGAACGCATCGATGAGTCGATGGATGCATTTCTGCCCGGCGACGCACTCGCAGCGGTTTGGGAACTGATCGCTGAAGCGAATCGATACGTCGTCGAAAACGAACCCTGGAATCTGGCGAAACGACGTGCCGAGGATCAACTTTCAGAAGGGCGCTTGGCCACGGTGCTTTACAACCTAATCGAGACTCTTCGGATCGTGTCATGGGGATGTGCGCCGTTCATCCCCGCAACCGCGGCAGCCATCGCATCGCAACTGGGTATCCCAGCCCCCACTACCGGCAACCTGAGCGAGGTCTTCGCCTGGGGAGGCTACCCGTCAGGTACCCCCCTGGCGCCCGCGGCGGTGCTGTTTCCCAAGCTAGAGGTTTGAACTGGTTCGATTCGCACTGCCACCTCGAAGCCTGTGCTGATGGCCCCATCGAGGCGATCACCAGTGCAGTGGCAGCGGGGGTTAGTCGCATGGTGACGATCGGTACTGACTATCAAACAAGCGCTGGCGCAGTCGCGATCGCTGAAGCGAACGATGGCGTGTGGGCTACGGTCGGAGTTGATCCACAGTGTCTCGACACGTGGCATTCCGGATCGATCACAGAATTGAATGAGCTTGCATCGAACAGCACGAAGGTTGTTGCAGTCGGCGAGATCGGGCTCGACTATTTCCGCGATCATTCGCCGCGACAACTTCAGCGCGACGCGTTCGAGATGCAGTTATCGTTAGCGAAGTCTTTGAACAAAGCAGTCGTTCTTCACGTTCGAGATGCACTCGACGATGTGATAGCGATCTTGGGAAACATCGGCGTACCGCAGCGTTTGGTATTTCATTGTTTCTCTGGAGACGAACATGACGCGCGACGCGCGCTGAATGTTGGTGGTTACATCTCATTCGCTGGAAATGTGTCTTTCAAGAATGCCGAAGGTTTACGAAGTGCCGCGCGCGTTGTTCCGTTGGACCGACTCCTTGTCGAAACCGATTCACCTTATCTAGCGCCCGTGCCGTACCGAGGAAGATCCAATCAACCATCATTCGTGGTCGAGGTTGGTCATGCTGTGGCGGCTGCGCGCGATGAGCGTATTTCTGACATCGCTCTACGCACATTTGAGAACGCATGTTTGGTGTTTGGCATATAGAACGTTTG
>JBDSRR010000240.1:0-5189 GCA_039929185.1 Actinomycetota bacterium | reverse complement strand
GGCGACCCCGGACTTTCTGATTCTCCCCTTCATACCCTTACCTCCTGCCTCGCGGCTCTTGTTTGCCTCTTACCGTTATAGGTTCGCCGCCGATTCCGGTTTTCCTGCTTAGTTTGGAACTTTTTTTAGAAAAACTTAGGCGGGTGTGAATGTATAGGTGATGTTATCCACTACGCCGGTGGCGGCACTGTTGTCGCCGGTGTTGTCCAGCACGGCCTCAAGGGCTACAGGCAGTGGTGTCGCCTGACTGACGGTGATCGAAAAACTGAAATGCGTGCGATTTTGGTCCTCGAAAGCGCAGTCGTTGCCTAGAAATCCATGGCCATAATTAGCACCGGTGCCTCGACCGGTGGTCTCATCGTAAGCCTCGAGGCACGTCCGATATTTACGCGGATCGGGAAAAGATGCCACCTGGTAAGCGATGTCGGCGCTGACCGACAGAGTTCCGGGCCCCGGAGTCGTCAGATAAACGATCGATTGGGACCTTTTGATGTTGTAAACGTAAGTGGTGGGCACGGGAGGCAGGTATAGCTGGTGATATCCACCCGCAGCCAAGACGCCATATTGCGCTGATACAGCCACATTGTTGAGTTGGAAGAGCAAAGGATCGAGCGGATCATTAGAATCGTTGCCTCTGGGCGGGCTGTACGAGCACGTGGTGTAACGACTCGGATAGGCAGGATTAACTGGACGGTGTTGAGCACAAAAACTGCCTGAATCGTACGGAGCCCTTCTTACGACAGGCTCTGCAGCAACTCCAGCCTGCAGCGGCCATGCCGCCGCCAGAAACGTCAGTGCCAGGATGATGGGCAATCCGGCTCTTTTCATCGTCTGTTACCTCCTCCTCTAAAGATTCGCCGTCGACTCCGGTGTTCCTGCTTGGTTTGGAACTTTTGTTGTGCATCTATATGGTATGTTTTTATGCATGCGAACAACGGTCAACCTTGGCGATGATTTACTTCGACAGGCTCGGATCCTGGCGGCAAGAACCGGCAGAACCGTGACTTCCTTACTCGACGAGGGCCTTAGGCGGGTGATTGCCGCCAACGAGGAGGGCCGGCGAGCGCCTACCCCCCTGCCGACGCACACCGGGCGCGGTGGCCTGCAACCTGGAGTAGACCTTGATCGCAACGACGCTCTGCGGGATCTCATGGACGCGGCAGAGTGATCGTTCCCGATGTCAATGTTCTCGTGTACGCATTCAAAGGAGAATCTCCAAGACACCCCGAGTACCGGGACTGGCTCGAACGTACCGCTGTCGGCGAAGTGCCGCTAGGGCTAACCGGGGTCGTGCTAAGCGGTTTCGCTCGGATGGCGACGAACCCTGCGGTATTCGAAGACCCAAGCGACATCGACTCGGCCATGGATTTCGTGTCTGCGCTGCGGGCGCAACCAGCCTCGGTGGATGTCTCACCCGGAGCGTCTCACCTATCTCTATTCGAGACCCTCTGCCGCCGCACCAGGGCACGCGGCAATGCGGTGCCTGACGCCTATCTAGCTGCGATCACCATCGATCTGCGTGCCGAACTCGTGACAACTGACCGTGGCTTCGCCCGTTTCCCTGGCCTTCACTCCAAGCACCCGCTCGACTGAACCGGGGGTGGCCGAGGTAACCCCCGAGGTAACCCCCGAGGTAACCCCAATGACGTATTTCCTCACCTGAAGCAGGAATCGGCCCCCCCGGGGGCGAATAAATATTTCATGAAGAACTGGATACGTCGTGCGTTGGCAACTCACGTAGTCATTGCCCTTGCGGCGGTTTACTTGGTAACGTCTGCACCTCGAGCGAAAGCGGACGCAGCCGGGTGCATCGAGGCTACGAGTGCGGCCGCTGGCGCCAATCACAATCTGGTTGTTGACGCGTGGTTCTGGATCTGGACCTGGGGTGCCAACGAGGCCGGTCAGTTAGGCGATGGCACCACCACGCCACGCAACGTCCCAACCATGTTGACGACCATCAGCGATGTCGCCCAAGTTTCGGCTGGCACCGGACATTCCTTGGCTCTTAAGCGTGATGGAACTGTCTGGGCATGGGGCGAGAACAGTGATGGTCAGTTAGGAACTGGGACAACGACCGATTCATTAACCCCCGTCCAGGTTCCCGGATTGAGTGGTGTCACCGCTATAGCGGCTGGCTCAAACCATTCGATGGCTCTGAAGGCCGCAGGCATAGTCGTCGCTTGGGGCGACAACTCGTTCGGCCAACTGGGAGACAAAACGACTAATGATTCGCTAAGCCCAACCATGGTTCTGTCGCTAGATCCGTCAATCAGGATCGCCGCAGGGGGTCGCCACTCTTTGGCTCTCAAGACTGATTTTACCGTTAGGGCTTGGGGCTCCAATGACTTCGGTCAATTGGGCGACGGCACTTACGTCGATTCGACATCTCCAGTTCAGGTCTTCGGCCTAAGTGACATCCGGGAGATCGGGGCCGGGTCTCGTCATTCACTCGCCCGACGCGATCTGGGTTCTGTTTGGGCTTGGGGCGACAACAGCCAAGGTCAACTTGGAACAAGGGGTCCGGACAGAAGCCCTGTTGCGATGCCCACGACTTTCGCAGGACCCGTAGACGATTCGGTCAACTGGCTCTACCGAATAGATCTGAATGTCATCGATCGCATCAATGGTGTGGCTGGAGGTGGGAGCCACTCAGCTGGACTCTCAACTAAAGGCAGGGTCTGGACTTGGGGGGGAAATTCATCTGGTCAACTTGGATATGGAGCGACGAGCGCCTCATCGATGCCAACGAAGTTGACGGGTGCATGGCGAGCAATCAGCCTTGGCGAAGCCCACACGTTAGTCATCGGAACCGATGTGAACCGCCCCGGGAATCCCGGAGGCTCCAAAGCTTGAGAGGATGGAGCCATGAAAAAAGGAAAGAGATTCCCAGTGGAAGTACGCGAGCGCGCAGTGAAGCTCGTGTTTGAGCAGCAAAGTCAGCATCCCTCGCAGTGGGCAGCGATGTGCTCGATAGCGCAGAAGTCCGGCATGGCCCCAGAGACGCTTCGCAAGTGGGTCCGTCGGGCGGAAATCGATGGAGGTCGGCGAAGCGGCATCACATCCGACGAACGCGATCAGATGCGTGAGCTGCAGCGTGAGGTCAAGGAACTAAGGCGAGCCAATGAGATATTGAAGGCCGCCTCGACTTTCTTCGCGGCGGAGCTCGACCGCCCAAATCACAGATGATCACCTTCATCGACGAGTACAGACCAAGGTGGGGGGTCGAGCCGATTTGCAAGGTGCTGCCGATCGCTCCCAGCACCTACTACGCAACAAAGAAGGATCCACCTTCTGCGAGATCTGTGCGTGACGAGGAACTGAAGGTCGAAATCATCAGGGCCTTCAAGCAGAACTTTTCCGTTTACGGCGCCGACAAGATCTGGACGCAGCTTCGCCGCGAAGGCACTCAGGTAGCGCGCTGTACCGTGGAGCGGCTGATGAAAGACCTTGGTATCAAAGGGGCGGTGCGAGGAAAGAAGCACTTCACGACGTTTCCTGATGACACCAGCGTTCGGCCAGCCGACCTTGTGGATCGGGTCTTCAGCGCACCTGCCCCCAACAAACTTTGGGTCGCGGATCTGACGTATGTGAGGACCTGGTCGGGGTTCGTCTACGTGGCATTGATCATCGACGTCTATGCGCGGATGATCGTCGGGTGGCAGGCATCGCGCTCCCTCAAAGCTGACCTTGCACTAGATGCATTGGAGCAGGCGATCTGGTCACGCAAGGACATGGGCCTCGATGAATTGGTCCACCATTCGGATCGTGGATCGCAATACCTTGCTATTCGGTACACCGAGCGCATAGCTGAGGCGGGTGGAGTCAATAGTGTTGGAAGCCGCGGCGATTCGTATGACAACGCGATGGCCGAATCCGTGATCGGTTTGTATAAGACCGAACTGATCCGCAACAAAGGGCCATGGCGGCACTTGGAAGACGTCGAGTTCGGGACTCTGGAGTGGGTCGACTGGTGGAACCACCGTCGGCTACTGGAACCCATCGGGATGATCCCTCCGGCGGAGGCGGAGGCCGCTTACTACAGTCAATTAGTCTCAACCGAAATGGTAGGGACTCAAACTCCCGAGTCTCCATGAAACCCGGGGCGGTTCAATGATTCCGTGGGATCGATAGGGGACAACAGCAAGGGTCAACTTGGCAACGGAACGTTCACGAACAAGGGCACCCTTACGCTAGCAGGGTGCCCCCTCACGGGTTCACCAACACAACCGATCAACGTCATTGCAACCGCAGCAGATGGATCCGCTACTGTCAGATGGCAGGCGCCAGCATCGCAGGGCTCAAATCCAATAACGTCCTACAAGATCGATTCTTCTGGCAGACATCGGGTGGTCGTGACCGCCCCAGTCGGGGGCCCTGCGCCAACTGAAGCAACTGTGCCGGGCCTGATCAATGGGCAGTCCTATGTTTTCTCCGTTCAGGCTATTAACTCAAGAGGCGTTGGAGCAAAGTCGACATCATCAAACGTCGTGGTACCGAGATCAGACGTTCCATCGGTGCCCCGCAATGTCCTAGCGTCAATCAATGATTCGTCAGCAACCGTTTCATGGACGCCTCCCCTGACCGAGGGTGCCTCGCCGATCACTTCCTACACGGCAATCGCCTCGCCGGGTGGGTTGACTCTTCCTGTCAGCGGATCACCACCGGCTACCGCTACAACATTCACCGGGCTTACGTATGGGATCACTTACACATTCAAAATCGTGGCCACGAATTCACATGGGCCCAGCACGGCATCCGCGCCATCCAACTCCGTGGTCCCATCACGCATCCCAGACACGCCTACCCAGGTGGTGGCCGAAGCCGGTGACAGGTTAGCGATCGTGCGCTGGACACCGGGCTATCACGGGGGTAGGCCAGTGACTAACGTGAGAGTAACTGCGAGTCCAGGGGGAGGAAGTGTCGATGTCAAGTGCGGAGTTTCAAGCGTTACGTTCACTGGGCTCACCAACGGAACCACCTACAGTTTCAGCGTGGTCGCCACAAACCCGATTGGGTCAAGTGCCTCGGGCGACACTGCAACGTCCATTACTCCAGCGCCACGATCCGCGCCCATGGGCTACTACACCGACGGCGCTAAGACACGTTTTGGCAACCTCGCGTCCCCAAGTCCCAACGACAGTGTTGTACCTCTTCGAGGAGTGGGCACAGAGTGGCTCGACTTCGACCTT
>JBDSRR010000239.1:0-11695 GCA_039929185.1 Actinomycetota bacterium | reverse complement strand
ACTGAAGGAGAAGCGCCGGCCACCTTTCACGACCTTTGCAACACGGCGAGGCCGCCCGACAACCTTCTCTATATATTGACTGCTTTCGTCGCGGCCAGATCTTGGACGATCGGACCTGCCACCGCGTCCTCCACGACCGCCTGGGCCACCGGGTCCGCCTGGTCCACGACCGCCTGGGCCACCGGGTCCGCCTGGGCGTCCTCCTCCGCCGCCGCCCCCAGGGGCACCGCCTGTCCGCATCAAAAAACTTTCAAACATCTTAGAAATCCAATCCTTGTTCTCGGGCGCCATCTGCCAGCGCTTTGACCTTGCCATGGAACCTAAAGCCACCGCGGTCAAAAACTACCGTCGAAACACCCTTGTCCAAAGCCCGCTTGGCAACCAGTTTGCCAACCTCTGAGGCAACTTGAATAGTGGAACCTGTCTTTTTGGCGCGAAGGTCGGGCTCTACCGTCGAGGCTGCTACAAGAGTGCGGCCAGTTGAGTCGTCGATCACCTGAGCGTAGACATGCTTGTTGCTGCGGAACACGGCCAGTCGCGGGCGACTTGCCGACCCCAGGATCTTCTTTCGAACACGGGCATGTCGGCGCACTCGCAGTGCCACTGAACGATTGGTCTTATGCGTACTCATTTGGCTGTCTTTCCCGCTTTCTTACGGATGTATTCGCCTTCGTAGCGAACGCCCTTTTGCTTGTATGGATCCGGCTTTCGCTTGGCTCTGATCTCGGCTGCAACCTGCCCGACTTTCTCTTTGTCTGCTCCGCGCACGGTGATACGCGTGGGAACAGGAACTTCGAACGAGATGCCATCGGGTGCTAGATATTCAACTGGATGCGAATACCCAAGCTGCAATTCCAAGCCCGTACCCTTGGCGGCCGCACGGTAACCAACTCCATGGATCTCAAGATTCTTCTCGAAACCCGTCGTGACACCGAGGATCATATTGTTAACGAGGGTGCGAGTAAGGCCGTGCAGCGAACGATGTGGGCCTGAATCGGTTGGACGCGTTACGAGCAACTCGTCACCTTGACGCTCGACGGCGATCTCAACAGGCAGTGTCCGCTCCAGCGTTCCCTTGGGACCTTTGACCCGAACCCAGCCAGTCTTCAATTCGACATCAACACCACTTGGCACCGTTATAGGAGTTCTTCCGATCCTGCTCATATCGCCCTCACCAGATGTGCGCTATCACTTCGCCACCGATCTTGCGACGGGCGGCGTTGTTGCCTGTCATCAAGCCTTCAGAAGTTGAAACGATCGCCGTTCCCATGCCCCCCAACACCTTTGGAAGACCATCAGCTTTGGCGTAGACCCTAAGGCCCGGCTTTGAGACACGCTTAAGACCATGAATGGTCTTGGCGCGCTCGGCGGAATAACGCAACGTAACCCGAATGACATCGAATTTTCCAACTTTCACAACTTCAAAGTCATCGATGTAACCCTCTTCTTTAAGTATGTTCGTTACGCCCAGCTTCAGGCTCGAAGATGGGATGTCAACGGTGTCGTGCGACGCGGTATTCGCGTTGCGTATCCTCGTTAACAGGTCAGCTATGGGGTCGCTCATTGTCATGTGATCACCAACTCGATTTCGTTATGCCGGGCAATTCACCTTGATGTGCCAATTGACGAACACAGATGCGACACATGCCGAACTTGCGCAGATAGCTGCGCGGCCTGCCGCACCTGCGGCATCGGCTGTATCCCCGAACTTTGAACTTCGGAGTTCGATTTGCCTTGTTGACTAGTGCTTTCTTTGCCATCTACTTCTCCGCCTGTTTGAATGGAAACCCAAGGGCGTCCAAGAACGCCTTGCCGTGCTCGTTGGTCGGAGCCGTGGTTACTAACGTGATATCCATGCCCCTTACTTTGCCGATCTTGTCGTACTCAACCTCAGGAAAGATCAACTGCTCGGTCACTCCGAAGGTGAAATTTCCTCGCCCGTCGAAACCCTTGGGTGATAGTCCACGAAAATCTCGGATCCGAGGCAGCGCCACGGTAAGGAGTCGATCGAGGAACTCCCACATCTTGGCGCCCCTCAAGGTTACCTTAGCGCCGATGGCTTGGCCTTCTCGCAGTTTGAACGCTGCTATGGACTTCTTGGCTTTGGTGATCTGCGGTTTTTGTCCAACGATCAAGGTCAGATCTCTCACGGCCTCTTCAAGCGCGTTCGATTCCCGAAGGACGTCACCTACTCCCATGTTGACAACGATCTTTTCTAGGCGCGGGACAGCCATCACGTTCAACTTGAGATCGCCCGCTAGTTTTGGGCGGATCTCTTCTTCATAGCGCGTCTTGAGACGCGGCTCCAACTTAGTAGACATCAAATATCGGCCTCGCATTTCTTACAGATCCGGCTCTTAGAACCGTCGGGGTTAACCTGGTAGCCAACACGGGTTGGACCGCAAGTTCCACAGATAAGAGTCACGTTGGAAAGGTGCACGGGAAGTTCCTTGGTCACGATACCGCCCTGTTGCCCCGCCCGACCGCCGCCGGGACGGATCTTTTCGTGGCGCTTCACACGATTCACGCCTTCGACCAGAACGCGGTCCCTGTCGGGCATGACTGCAATGACGCGGCCATCACGACCGGCATCTTTACCAGTCAGAACGTGCACTTTGTCGCCTTTACGGATACGTGCCATTCAAAGCACCTCCGGCGCAAGCGAGATGATCTTCATAAAACCACTCTCTCTCAGTTCCCTTGCCACTGGGCCGAATACTCGGGTGCCCCTTGGCATGCCTTGGTCGTTGATCAAAACGATCGCGTTATCGTCGAACTTGATGTAGCTCCCATCGGGCCGTCTCTTCTCTTTTGCAGTTCGCACGATGACCCCCTTGACCACCTCGCCACGTTTCACCTGCTGATTAGGCAAAGCGTCTTTGACGGTGGCGACAACGATGTCACCAACGCGGGCATATCGCCGACGTGAGCCACCAAGGACCTTGATGACCAGCACCTGCCTAGCACCCGTATTGTCAGCGACTCGAAGTCGCGATTCCTGTTGAATCACTTGGCGCGCTCCACAACTTCGACAACTCTCCACCGCTTGGTTTTGGACAGTGGGCGAGTTTCCATAACCCGAACAACGTCGCCGGGATGAGCATCGTTGTTCTCATCGTGCGCCTGCAGTTTCGAGTTGCGCTTGTATATCTTGTTGTATAGGGGATGCCGAACCGTTTGCTGTACGTTGACGATCACGGTCTTGTCCATCTTGTCGCTTAAGACCACGCCGGTACGGGTCTTGCGATCGCTTCTTTCAGTCACGGCGAGTCCTCTTCCTGTTCTTGCATAGTTTCGGCTTCTGCAACCTGCTCGACCTGCTCATCAGGCTCTGGTTTTTCGACTTCGCGGCGCTTCTTCGGCCGATCTTCGACCGCCTTAACCGGCTTGTCGATTCCCAACTCCTGTTCACGAAGGATCGTTTGGATGCGGGCAAGATCTCTGCGAACGAACCCCAACCTCTTGTAGTTCTCTAGCTGGCCAGTACCGTTTTGAAAACGCAGGTTGAAGAACTCTTCCGATACCTCTTCATGACGAAGTGCCATTTCACCTTCGGGCAAGGCTCTGATTTCGTCGGCTTTCATACCTCGGCCCCTTCTCGCTTAATAAAACGACTCTTGATGGGAAGTTTGTGGCCAGCAAGTCTCATGGCTTCCTTTGCGACATCTTCTGGAACCCCTGTCAGCTCGAACATAACGCGACCAGGTTTCACAACGGCCACCCATCCCTCAGGGTTCCCTTTGCCCGACCCCATGCGCACTTCCGCCGGTTTTTTCGTGTAAGGCTTGTCAGGAAAGATGTTGATCCACACACGGCCGCCTCGCCGAACGTGACGAGTGATAGCAACACGCGCCGACTCGATCTGGCGGTTGGTAACCCAGCCGGGCTCAAGAGCCTGCAAACCAAAGTCGCCAAAGTGGATAGAAGTTCCACCCTTCGACATCCCCCGCATGCGGCCACGATGCTGCTTGCGGTGCTTGGTCTTTTTGGGCATCAACATCTAAGCCACCGCCTCTGGATTCTCTTCGATTTCAAGCTGTGGCTGGGACTCGGTCTCGGCTTCGACCTTCGCGGCAGCACGACGCCGACTCTCGCGAACGGGCACGATCTCACCTTTGTATATCCATACCTTGACACCAATCTGACCGGAAGCAGTCCTTGCCTCGGAGAAGCCATAATCGATATCTGCTCGAAGTGTGTGCAATGGCACTTTGCCTTCGTGGTACCCCTCACGCCGACTCATCTCGGCACCGCCAAGGCGGCCTGAAGTCTGCACCTTTACTCCCAAAGCTCCAGCCTTCATCGCGGTTGTTATCGACTTTCTCATGGCCCGTCGAAACGAGACCCTGGAAACCAATTGCTCGGCGATCGCCTGCGAAAGTAATTGCGCATCAGAGTCGGGAGATTGAACTTCCACTATGTCTAGGTTGACCTGGACGTTCACTTCTTTGCCAGTCTGCTTGCGAGCAGCTTTCGTTTCAGTGCGCTCGAGATACTCACGGATCTCATCGGCTTGTGCGCCTCGTCGGCCGATGACGATACCAGGGCGGGCAGCACGAACGGTTACCCGAACTTTCTCACGGGAACGTTCGATCTCGATCCGGCTGATCGCGGCATGCGGAAGAAGGTTCCGAAGGTAAGTACGGATGAGATTGTCCTGCTCGACATAGTCGCGGTATTGAGCCCCGTCAGCGAACCAACGCGACTTCCATTCCGTCGTTATGCCAAGACGGAACCCGTATGGATGAACTTTATGACCCATCAGTTTCCCCTTTTTCTACTTGGGCTTCTACTTGGGTAGCAGGCCCAGTCTCGCCAGTCTCGACCGGAGCGGCCTTTGGCTTTGCGACGGCTCTACGAGGACGACGCGCAGGTGTCGGCGCCTTAGCGACAGCCCTTTTCGTATCGCGCTCCAAAACAAGATTCACATGACAGGTTCGCTTACGGATCGCAAAACCGCGGCCCTGTGCTCGGGGACGCATCCGCTTGATCGTCGTGCCTTCGTCGGCGCTTACCACCCTAACGATCAGTTCTTCCTGGGGGATCTGAAAATTGTGCTCGGCGTTGGCTATTGCGCTTTCGAGAACTTTCGCCAATTCTCGACTCGCCTGCTTTGGCGTGAAGGTCAAGATGCGGCGCGCTTCATCGATTGGCTTGCCCTTTATGAGGATGGCCACTTCCCGCATCTTGTAGGCGCTCATTCGCAGATGCTTCACGCCGGCTTTCACTTGAGTTGATTCGCTCATTTAACCCTCGTGCTCTTTTCGGTATGACTGTGTGAACGATAGGTTCGCGTGGGAGCGAACTCTCCCAACTTGTGACCTACCATCGATTCCGTTACGTACACCGGTACATGTTTGCGACCATCGTGAACTGCCAACGTATGTCCAACCATGTCTGGGATAAGTGTCGAGCGGCGCGACCAAGTCTTGATGACGCGCTTTTCGCCCTTGTGGTTCATGTCGTCAACCTTCTTGAGCAGATGATCGTCGACGAACGGACCCTTCTTTAAAGACCTAGGCATGGTTAACCTCGTTTCGATCCGCGTCTGCGGATGATGTTGTCATCGGAATACTTCCTCTTCTTTCGAGTCCTGCCTTCTTTCTTGCCCCAAGGCGACGTTGGGTGTCTGCCACCTGCAGACTTGCCTTCGCCACCACCAAGGGGGTGATCGACAGGGTTCATGGCAACACCTCGAACTTTGGGACGACGGTTCATCCAGCGAGCTCGCCCGGCTTTGCCGATGGAGATCAGTTCGTGCTCGCTGTTTCCAACTTCGCCAACAGTAGCGCGACACTCGACGCGTACCAGTCGCATCTCGCCAGAGGGAAGACGCAGCGTGGCATCGGTGCCTTCTTTTGCGATCAGCTGAACTGAACTGCCGGCAGAGCGCGCCATCTTTCCGCCGCCGCCGGGTTTTAGTTCCACGTTGTGAACTGTTGTACCTATAGGGATATTACGAAGCGGAAGAGCATTGCCAGGACGTATCTCGGCCTCAGAACCACTCATCAGCCGATCGCCGACGCCAACCTTGTCGGGTGCCAATATGTAACGCTTCTCGCCGTCGGCGTAGTTAAGCAATGCGATGCGCGCGCTACGGTTGGGGTCGTATTCGATAGTGGCTACCTTGGCTGGGATGCCATCTTTCTCACGCCGGAAATCGACAACACGGTACTTCTGTTTGTGACCACCACCTTGGCGGCGCGTTGTGATCCGGCCGTGCACATTTCGTCCGGCTTGGCGTGGCTTTGCACGAAGCAGCGACTTTTCCGGAGCAATCTTGGTCAGATTCGAAAAGTCGGCATGACTCATACCCCGGCGCCCCGGAGTTGTCGGCTTTGATTTACGGATGGCCATCTTCTACCTCGTCTCGAACAATTCGATCTTGTTACCTTCAGCCAGTTTCACGATCGCTCGTTTCGACCCTGGCCTCTTGCCTTCGCCACCACGATTGCGCTTGGTTTTACCCTTACGACTCATCGTGTTGACACTTACGACTTTTACTTTCCAGATCTCTTCGACTGCCTGGCGGATCTCAATCTTGTTTGCGTCTGGATGAACGATGAAAGTGTAGGTGGACGCATCGATAAGACCGTAAGACTTCTCGCTCACAACGGGCTTCAAAATCACCTGGCGTGCACTAGTTAGGATCATCTGTCACCTCCGCAGCGACCGCAGTGACTTTCGAGGCGGGAGGCTTGAGCAATGCCAGAGCTTGTTTTGTGATCACTACGGTGTCTGACGCCAAAACCGTGTAAGGGGTTGGATAAGTGGCCAGCAAAACCTCTGGGAGATTGCGAAACGACTTGTAAGCATTCACTTGCTCATCCTGCTCGGGCCCGGTGACCAACAAAACCTTGCCCAACGCTCCCCAATCTTTAAGCAGCTGCACTGCGCGCTTTGTTTCTGGTTCTTCGAACGCAGGAAAGTCGATAACGATTACTTTGCCCTCACGGGCTCTATCAGTAAGTGCCGAGCGCAATGCCAAACCTTTTTCTTTACGATTTATGCGCATGCTGTAATCGCGAGGCTTGGGTCCGTGAGCGACTCCACCGCCAACCCATTGAGGCTCACGTATCGAACCATGACGCGCCCGACCCGTACCCTTCTGCCGCCAGGGCTTTCGGCCCCCACCGCGAACCTCGGCACGAGTCTTTGTCGAATGCGTACCCGAACGGGCTGCCGCCAGTTGGGCTCTGATGACCGCATGAAGGATCGGAACATTAACTTGCACGTCAAATATCTCAGGCGTCAACTCTAAGTCTTCGCTCTTACCGACAGAGTCGTAGTAGGTAGCCTTCACTTAGAGGGGCCTCTCACGGTTGAGCGCACTACGACTATTCCGCCGTTTGGCCCAGGGATGGCACCGCGAACCAACAAAAGGTTTCGCTCAGCATCGGTGGCGACGACTTCCAGACCTAGCACCGTAACGCGCTCGTGGCCCATATGCCCTGCCATACGCATCCCCTTGAAAACTCGAGAAGGCGTGGCACAAGCACCGATAGAGCCTGGTGATCGATGCTTACGGTCGGTTCCGTGACTTGCACTCTTACCCTTGAAATTGTGGCGTTTCATGACCCCAGCGAAACCCTTACCCTTTGAAATGCCTGTCACATCAGCGCGCTCGCCCTTGGCGAAGATGTCTGCTCTTACCTCTTGGCCCAATTCGAAACCACTGACATCGGCAATACGCAACTCGGTCAGATGTCTGGCGGTTGGTACTCCGGCTTTTTTGAGATGCCCAGCCTCAGGCTTAGTCAGTCGCTTCTCGGCAACTTCCCCAAAAGTCAGTTGAATGGCGCTGTATCCATCGGTTTCCGTGGTCTTTATCATCGACACGCGGCATGGCCCTGCCTTGATGACCGTGACGGGAACAACCCGCGACTGCTCATCGAACACCTGGGTCATGCCCACCTTCTCGCCCATTATGCCTTTGGTTATCTGAGCCATATCTAAAGCTTTATCTCGATGTCAACGCCTGCCGGAAGGTCGAGGCGTTGAAGTTGGTCGATGGTCTTGGGGGTTGGGTCGATGATGTCGATCAAACGTTTGTGGGTCCGCATCTCAAAGTGCTCACGCGAGTCCTTGTCTTTGAATGGTGACCGGATAACGGCAAACTTCTCGATGCGCGTTGGAAGTGGCACCGGACCATGGACGCTTGCACCAGTACGGGTTACCGTCTCGACGATCTTGCGTGCGCTCTGATCGATGATCTCGTGGTCGTATGCCTTGAGTTTGATCCTGATAGCGGGGCGGGCTGCCATGGTTATTCCCCTCGCACTTTCTTGACGATTTCCTCAGCGAGATTCTGGGGAACCTGTTGGTAAGAATGAAACTGCATAGTGTAGTTCGCACGTCCTTGCGTACGCGATCGCAGATCGGTTACGTAACCGAACATCTGCGATAACGGAACTTGACAACGGATGTTTTGGGAGGTGCCTCTGCTTTCCATCTTCTCGATACGACCCCGCCGTCCATTAAGGTCGCCGATGACTTCGCCCATGTAGTCCTCCGGGGTAACGACCTCAACGTCCATGATGGGTTCGAGAAGCACAGGGCTTGCCTTGCGAGCGGCAGCCTTGAACGCGATCGATCCACAGATCTTGAAAGCCATCTCGGATGAGTCGACGTCGTGAAAGGACCCGTCGGTCAGGATGACGCGGAGGTCAACCAATGGATAGCCAGCCATTACGCCGGAAACCATGGCCTCCTGGATGCCTTGATCAACCGCCGGGATGTACTCGGACGGAATCTTGCCACCGGTGATCTTGTTGACGAACTCGTAACCCCCGCCGGGGCCGGTTGGTTCGAGGTTAATCACCACGTGGGCGAACTGACCCTTACCGCCAGTTTGCTTGACGTAGCGCTCAACATGCTTTTCCACCGGCTTACGGATGGTTTCACGATATGCAACCTGCGGCTTGCCAACGTTGGCGTCGACCTTGAATTCGCGCAGCAAACGGTCGACCAACACGTCGAGATGGAGTTCGCCGACACCGGCAATGATCGTCTGGCCAGTTTCTTCGTCAGTATGGACATGAAACGTTGGATCCTCCTCGGCCAAGCGCTGCAATGCGTTACCCAGCTTGTCCTGGTCGATCTTGGTTTTCGGCTCGATAGCCATCGATATGACGGGGGCTGCGAACGTTGGCGATTCCAAGCGGATGGGATGGTCAGGGTCGCAGAGCGTATCGCCGGTGAACGTGTGCTTTAGCCCAACGATAGCAACGATGTCGCCAGTTAGAACCACTTCTTTGTCCTCGCGGTGGTTGGCATGCATCTGCATGAGTCGGCCCGCCCGTTCTTTACGGTCCCGAGTAGCGTTATACAGCGCTCCACCAGCCTTCATCGTTCCCGAATAGACGCGCATGTAAGTGATTCGCCCGACGTGCGGGTCGCTCATGATCTTGAAGGCCAAGGCGCTGAAATGTTCGGAGTCGTCGGCGGCGCGCGTCATAACTTCGCCGGTCTTGGGGTTCTCACCTGTAACGGCAGGAACATCGAGTGGCGAAGGCAGGTAATCAAGGACTGCATCAAGCAAAGGCTGAACCCCTTTGTTCTTGAATGCCGTGCCACATAGCACCGGCTGCGCGGTACCAGACAATGTCGCTTTTCGTAGCGCCATAGCGAGGTGTTCTGCAGAAGGATCGCCGCCATGCACATACGCTTCCATGACTTCATCGTCGTACTCAGCTAGTGCTTCGATAAGTTCATGACGCCAGTGGTTGGCTTCTTCTTTCAACTCATCGGGGATCTCGCGGTCTTCCCATTCCTCGCCCTTTTCGCTGGTCCAGTAGCGCCCCTTCATTTGAACGAGGTCGATGACGCCATGAAAGTCAGACTCGTTACCCCATGGGATCTGTATGGGAAGAGGGTGGCCGTTAAGGCGATCGCGGATCATCTCCACTGACATGAAGAAGTCGGCGCCGATGCGATCCATCTTGTTGATGAAACAGATGCGCGGGACGTTGTACCGGTCGGCCTGACGCCAAACGGTTTCGGTTTGAGGCTCAACGCCAGAGACCGCATCGAACACCGCTACGGCACCGTCTAGGACGCGAAGCGATCTTTCAACTTCGACAGTGAAGTCGACATGACCTGGAGTGTCAATGAGGTTGATCCAGTGATCTTTCCACTGACAAGTTGTAGCCGCGGAGGTGATGGTGATTCCGCGCTCTTGCTCTTGGATCATCCAGTCCATGGTCGCTGCGCCTTCGTGAACTTCGCCAAGTTTGTATGTGCGACCGGTGTAATAAAGGATGCGTTCAGTCGTGGTGGTTTTACCCGCGTCGATGTGAGCCATGATCCCGATGTTGCGGGTTCTGGCAAGTGGGAATTCGCGGATAATCGAAGCTCCTCGCTTCGCCTCGAATGCTTCCTTCTTTTCTTCGTCCACTGCTGTTGACATCTCTTCCTCTCAAACAAACGACCGGGTCCTAATGGCCCGGCCGGTCGACTCCACTTCAGCGCAATGTTTACGCCAGCGAAGCCTCCGGATCTGCGTTCTTCAACGCCTTACTTCCTAGTTACCATCTGTAATGCGCGAACGCCTTGTTCGCCTCTGCCATCTTGTGCAGGTCCTCACGGCGCTTGACTGAAGCCCCGGCGCTGTTTGCGGCATCCAACAATTCGCCAGCCAAACGATCGGCCATGGTCCGTTCGCGTCGAGCACGTGAGAAGTTGACCATCCAACGAACGGCGAGCGTCATCGAGCGACGCGACGCCACTTCGATCGGAACCTGGTAGGTGGTACCTCCCACCCTTCGGGAGCGAACTTCCACTAAGGGACGAACGTTCTCGATGGCCTTTCGCAGCGTTTGAGTTGGATCGCCCCCGGTCTTTTCAGAAACGATCTTCAAAGCTCCGTAAACGATCTTCTCGGCCAAAGACCTTTTGCCGCGAAGCATCAATCGGTTGATGAACTGCGTGACCATGACATTTTGATAAACAGGGTCGGGCATAACTTCGCGCTTAGTGGCTGGACCTTTGCGGGGCATCTGTTAGCTCGCCTTCTTCGCGCCGTAGCGGGAGCGGGCTTTTTTTCGGTCACGAACACCAGCGGTATCGAGCGCACCGCGCACGATCTTGTAGCGGACACCAGGAAGGTCCTTAACTCGGCCCCCACGCACTAACACGATGGAGTGCTCCTGCAAGTTGTGGCCGATGCCCGGGATGTAAGCGGTTACTTCCACACCGGTTGTTAAACGCACTCGGGCAATCTTTCGAAGCGCAGAGTTTGGCTTCTTAGGAGTAGTTGTTTTTACCTGCGTACATACCCCGCGACGCTGTGGCGACCGCTTAAGCGCTGGCGTTTTCGTATTCGATTTTCCAGCAGAACGCCCATGGCGAACTAGCTGTTGGATGGTTGGCATCCTGCTACCTTCCTCGGGACCCTTTTGAGGTCAGATTTATACGCGCGCTCCGGCGCGCGCAAAGCCCGCTGGGGCTCTACACACGAAGGGATAAGGTACCACCGCAACGGGTGCCTGGTCAAACGAACCTAAGCACCCGAAACCCGTTAATCGGCGGTCTTTGGGGCAATCAGCTGGATGACCGTTTGGCGCAGGTCGTCTAACCCCACCTTTTTGTCCTTCAATATCTGCGACCCTACGCTCTCGCCTTCTTTGATCAACGCTAGTAAGAGGTGCTCGGACCCGATGTATTTATGGTCAAGCTGTAAGGCTTCCCTCAAACT
>JBDSRR010000238.1:0-2514 GCA_039929185.1 Actinomycetota bacterium | reverse complement strand
GCCGGCACCGTTTGGCCCGATGAGACCCAGCGATTCGCCCTCTTTCAGTTCGAATGAAACACCGTTGACCGCATGAACACCACCGAAAGATTTACGCAGATCCTTGACTTCGAGCAGCGCATTCGCCCTGTCCAATTCATACCTACGCAACTCTCGTTCGCTCTTCATGGCACTAGTCGGCGCACCATCCATAAGGGCACCTGAGCCCTTAACGTAGACAGCTCGAAGGATGTCGGGTCGGGTTAACAAGTCTTTGGTCAACCCAGAGAACTTGACCTCGCCTTTTTCCATGAAGATGGCTCGGTCGGCGACAGTAAGGGCGACGTTAACCGACTGCTCAACGATGATTATCGTGACGCCGCGCTTGTGGATATCGCGTACGATCTCGATCAGTTGCTGAACAACAGCGGGAGAAAGCCCTAGCGACAATTCATCGATCATCAGTAACTTCGGATTGCCCAAGAATGCCTGCGCCAGAGACAGCATCTGCTGCTCGCCACCGGAAAGCAGATTGGCCTTTTCGTTCTGTCGCTGTTTGAGCGATGGGAATATCTCGTAGACCTCTTCGAGCCTTTTGGTCCCCTCTTCGGGATCAGCTAGCCAGTTGCCAAGAAGAAGGTTTTCTTTGACTGTCAACCCGGGGAACGTTCCCTTGCCACCGGGCATGTGGATGATTCCACGGCGGGCGATCTCGTGAGGGGGCATATGGGTGATGTCGCGTCCGTCGCAAACGATCGCACCGGAAGACGCCTCCTGGGTTCCGCTGATCGCACGCAGAAGAGTCGACTTGCCAGCACCGTTAGTGCCAAGCAAAGCGATTATCTGACCAACTTCTACATCGAAGTCGACCCCAAACAGCACCTGAACTCCATCGTATTCAACATCTATGTCACGACAGACCAAGAGTTTGCCCGTGCCAGATTCCTTCGCCCGACGAAACTCATCGGAGGCCAACGATGCCGCCGTTGCCGAACGCATGTCCCGCTCGAAAAACCCGGCGGCGGACAATTCGATGAATGCCCCTATCAGGATGAACGGAACCGTAGCGAACAACGCGCCACGGACTCCGTACCGCGTAATGATCGTGTTATTGACCGCAAATACCAAAACGTACGCTGGCACCAATGAAAGTGCCCGTACCGACAGGCCGAGTGCCCTGACATTCGCAGGAATGATCTGAACGAACAGAACACTGCGAGCCGGCCCGACCAACGCTGTTGCTGCGGCGAAGATAACGAAGATGGCAAATAGGCCTGCCTTTGGCGGGCCTAATGCGATACCGAAGACGGCCACAGCCGATGCCAGAGAAAGCAGACCCGTTAGGATCAAAACTCGCTGCGGTCTGCGCCTAATAAGAACGTCGACCATTCCCCCGGCCAGAAACCAAAATGGTAATGCCACCAAGCCGATCACGAATGTCAAGAAAGCGCGCTGCTTTATGTCGAGACCGTAGCGTTCTTGAAGATAGAAAGCGAAAACCGAAGCAAAGATCAAGTCGCCTGCGCTGGCGACGATGTCTGACATGAAAAGCCTTCTCAGCGTCCTGATCGACCAACTGATCCGCCATGCCTCGCCGAAGGAAACAGATTCTTCCGGCACCATGGCAACTTCCTCGGACGCACCAAGCGCTCGGCGCTCCATGTACCCGCGGATGGGTTCATCGAGCAGGAAGATGACGGCTATACCCGTAATGACAAGCAATGGACCGGTGATCAAGAACGGGAACCGCCAATTCGGATGATTTTCGAAATCGGATGAAGCCGCCTTGATCATCGCGGCGATAGCGATGGGAGCAACCAGTGGGGCGAACCGCCCCAGTAAGGCTTGAAGAGCAAAGGCCTTCCCTCGACTCTCAGGCGGATAGTAGTCGGCCAACATCGACCCAACGGGCGTGCCGAGGGCTACTGAACCGACGCGATCAGTCGCCCGAGACACTCCCAAAACCCCGACCGTATGAGCCCTAGAGGTGAAGATCGACCCGATCCCGTTCAAGATGGCACCTCCGCCAACCAGCCAAGTGCGCTTTACGCGGTCGGCATAAAAGGCGATGGCCAGACCCCCAAAGATCAGGAGAAAATTAACAAGTCCAAGCACATTGAGCACCGTCACGACATCAACCTTGAGCTCGCGCGTGACATCGGGAAGCACCAGAGCAAAGATGCTGCCGTCAAATGCCAGGATCGCACCAACGATCGTAAGTATCAGGATGGGCTTTAACCCGTAAGGGGTTTTCTTGAGTTCCTTATAGTTGGCAGCCTCTTTGAACAATTGAGAGGCCTGAACTTTGCCCTTCTGGATGAAACTCGGGTCACGTTGGGATGCACCCGCGTCGGCTGCCGTTGCCAGATCGACTGGTTCGTTGGTTTCGATACTCATTCGGTCACCGCTTCCAAGTTTTCAGCAGCTGCTCCTATAACAATCGCATCTCGGGCTTTAGATACCTGGGGCAACTCGCCTCTGCGCCTGCCGTGGATGTACGAAGACAGTTTGTAGCGCTGGTCGAACGGCAGGGCG
>JBDSRR010000237.1:0-2365 GCA_039929185.1 Actinomycetota bacterium | reverse complement strand
TAAACCTCGATGTCATTTGTTGAGCCAAGGGTACTCACCTTCTTTGCAGCAAGTATACCTTTGGTCCGCCCGATCAAGAGTCGAGCAGGAGTCGTCCATCCTTAATAACAAGCTGACCGTCGAGTTCTAAAGAGACGCTTCTGATAACGCCATCATGATGGGAAGCAACATCGTCTATCGTCCCTCCGATAGAAGAATTGTTGCCAAAAGCAACATGCGCGGTTGAAGCCACTTTTTCGTCCTCCAGAACATTGCCCGTTATCATCGCGAGCAAGTTGGTGCCTATCCCAAGTTCGGCAACATGCCAACTCGTCGGACCAAAACGCTCGGGCAAGCTCATGAAGCCTGGGGCCGGTCCTCCCACTACCTCGGTGACCTGGCCCGCCACCACCGAAACGCTTGCCGGAGAAGGCAAAGCACCATCAGGAGACAGCGAACCGTCGAACACCAATATCCCCTCCGTCTTGCCTTCGATCGGTGCGATAAATGCCTCTCCAGCTGGAAGATTCCCAAATGATCCAGGGGCGGTTAAGTCGCCATCGTCAGATATCGCCTGTCTGCCAGACAGATCGAAGATGCAATTGGTCCCACCGGGCGACGTCAATAAAGCGGTAGAGGCTTCGGACAGGACGACAGTGTAAGCCTGGCTCAACGCCTTTAAATGCAGGGGGTCGGCCCCCATAGCGCGCCCCATCATGTCTTCAGTAACAAGTGGCATCGACGCGCATCTTGCGCCTCGTGCCGTAGCCTGCTTGCGGGCCTCGGTGTGCGACATCGACTTGGATGTCGGAGCGATGATCACATCTGCCGCTGCCAGCGCCGCAGCAACTGCCGAGGGCAGAGCCGCTCCGTGGGTTTCGCGTTCAATCATCTCAATCAATATCGCTTCGGCCCCCGCTTCGCGGGCGGCCTCGTAGATCGCCCATCCGATCCGGTGTCGCCATTCGTCATGAAGAACTACTACCTGCTCCCCCGGCTTTACGCCCAGGTGGGCATTCACGATCTGCTGAGCAGACGATCTCAAACTTGTCACCATTTGCCTCCAGAGCCAATGGCGGAGATTGTATCGGTCTAAGCCTAATCAAGGAGACCGAATGGACAGCTTCTCACTCGAAGGAAAAGTGGCATACGTTTCAGGGGCAAGCCGAGGCATCGGCAGAGCGATCGCAATAGGTTTCGCTCAACACGGTGCCGACGTTGCCTTGGCAGCGCGCTCGGTGGACGACCTCGAACAAACTGCCGACCTGGTACGCGAAGCAGGGGGCAAGGCACTGGTCGTGCCATGCGACGTCACCGACACGGCAGCGGTTGAAAAAAGCGTCGCCAAAACGATCGAGGGCTTGGCAGGGTTGCACATCGTGGTCAACAACGCTGGCGGAACTCGCTTTATGTCGCCACTGGTCGGCATGCGCGAGGACGGGTGGAGCAAAACTGTCGACTTGAATCTCACGTCAGCGTTTCGGGTCTGCAAAGCAGTGGGGCCACACCTGATGGGTCAACAAAGCGGTTCGGTGATCAATATCGCTTCGGTCGATGGGGTTTCACCCACACCGCTGCGGGCGAATTACTCAGCCGCCAAGTCTGGCCTGATAGCCATGACACGGGTACTCGCCCAAGAATGGGCTGCCATCGGTGTGCGCGTAAACGCTATATCGCCTGGCGCTGTCGAGACCGACATCTGGGGTTCTTTGTCTGACGACGAAAACTTCGTGAAGATGACCGTCGAACGCATACCAATGGGTCGCTGGGCCAAACCCGAGGAAATGGTGGGGGCCGCCGTGTTTTTGGCTTCAGAGGCTGCGAGTTACGTAACCGGCGCAAACATCATCGTCGACGGAGGCATGACCGCCTAGTTGTCCCAGCCTCCACCCGTGAAAAGACGATGGCGCTTTTATCAGACCCCTTCCGGAAGGAAGCCGGTTAGTGAGTTCCTGGATCGCCTCTCAGCAGACGACGCAGCGGCGATCACGTCGGCCATGAAAGATGTCGCGGAAATCGGCTTGAGTGGCGCCCGCCATCTGCGGAAGGACATCTACGAAGTTAGAACCGAGGGAGATCGGCAGGCCTTCCGCATCCTGTTTGCCACCGAGGGTAAGTATGGCCATGTTCTGCTTGCTCTAGAGAGCTTCTCGAAGAAGACGCAGAAGACCCCTCCCGAGAAGGTGACCTTGGCCCAGCGCCGTCTTGATGACTGGAGACGCCGAGGCGATCACCGCTAGCCCAATACTATTTATGTGATACTATCCCTGATATGACAAGTAAGAAACAAGAGCACGACGACCTCGACCGATACGTAGCAGAGCGGGCCAGGAAAGACCCCGAGTTTCCCCAACTCGTGGAAGCGGCCTTAGAACGTCGGCGGTTA
>JBDSRR010000236.1:0-3139 GCA_039929185.1 Actinomycetota bacterium | reverse complement strand
TGCTCGGGAGTAAACTTGAAGACTTCGGGGTGTAGCGCAGCTTGGTAGCGTGCTTCGTTCGGAACGAAGAGGTCGTCGGTTCAAATCCGGCCACCCCGACTTAGATGGATTTCTACGAAACGGTTCGCCTGCGCCGCATGGTTCGTAACTATGACCCGCGCCCGGTCGAAGACGACAAGGTCGATCGCATCATGGCCGCCGCGCGGCGGGGGCCCAGCGCGGGATTTTCTCAGGGTCAGTCTTTCGTAGTCGTTACTCAACCTGAAACGCGACAGGCCATCGCTACCATCATGCGAGAGGAGTTTTACGTTGGTCAGGGTTTCGATCCATGGGTTTCACGGGCTCCAGTGCACATCGTATGTTGCACAAGTGAGGAACTTTATGTCCAGCGTTATTCCGAACCTGACAAGTCTGCGGTTCCGCAGAAGTGGCCGGTACCTTATTGGTGGGTCGATGCTGGTGCCTCTTTGATGTTGATCCTGCTTGCCGCATCGGCAGAAGGTTTAGCGGCAGGATTCTTGGGGACCGATGCTGCTGGACATGGAAGTTTGAAGACGCTGCTTCGCATACCTAGCGATGTATCAACCGTTGGTGTCGTCACGATCGGGTATTCGGCCCCCGATCGCCGTTCAGGTTCATTAAAGCGCGGTTACCGGAACATAGAAGACGTCGTTCACCGCGGGGAATGGCGTTTGTCGGCAACCGCCGATCGGTAATCTGAGCGTGTTTTGAGAGCCGCCAATTCATGTCGCAACTTCATGTAGCTGTTGAATCGTCCTCGATCAACGGTCCCTGCTTCAACGGCCGCTTTCAACGCGCAGTCCGGTTCACGATCGTGCGCACAATCACGAAATCGACAATTAGCGGCCACCTCTTCCAAGTCGGGGAAGGTTTCACCCACCGCGTCATCTGCTCCCCATAGTTGGAGTTCGCGAAGACCGGGGGTGTCGATTATCAAGCCGCCATTGGGCAGGACCAACAGTTCTCGCCAGGTCGTCGTGTGTCGCCCGCGATCATCGATGCGAGTTTCGCGAACCGCGAGAGCGTCCTCACCAAGCAGATGGTTGATAAGGGTCGACTTGCCGACGCCGGATGATCCGACGAGCGCAGTGGTTCGATGGTCCTTGAAGTAAGCCGCCAATTCATCGATGCCCTTTCCAGTTACAACGCTGGTCACATGGACCTCGAGCAAAGGGGCAACGGAGCGCACCTGTTCGATCGTTGGTTGGGGGTCGTCGCATAGATCGGATTTGGTCAGCAGTACCACTGGAGTGACCCCTCCCTCGATGGCCATCGGAAGATAGCGTTCGAGTCGGCGCACTTTGAATTCGTTGTTCAATGCCGTAACGATAAAGAGGAAGTCGATATTTGCCGCGATGATCTGTTCGTGAATGGTTCCCTTAACTCTTCGTGAGGTTTGGACCATCCGGCCGGCCTCCTTGCGGGCAAATCTTGTGCGTCGAGGCAGGACGTAGACGATCTGCGACCGTCCGGTGTTCGGGCTGGGGTGAAAGGCCACCCAATCGCCAACGCTTGGGAGTTCGGCCTTGTTGGCTGCATCGCGTTTTAGTCGACCGGTCAGTTCGCCAATCATCTCTCCGACTTCTGAGAATAAAACGTACGCGCCTCGGTGTTGCGCAGAAACGCGACCCGGGATGCTGCCGGGCGGTGCACCAGCGTCTAAGAGATTTTGAAAGTGTTGATCCCAGCCGAATTCCGCTAGCGTCGGCACTTCAGTCGCGCTCTATCGGACAAGTCATGCAATGGGGCCCTCCATTCCACCGCACTAGACTTCTTCCATCGATCGTTGTTACTTCGATGTCAGCGTCGGCAAGTGCCTGCAGCGTTCCCTCGTTTCCTTGATATGCAATGACGCTTCCCGGTTTCGTTGCCACAACATTGCCGCCCTGGAAGTGGACCTCTCGAAGGACATTCTCGATAACGTGTTTGGTCATTTGTGTGCCCCGCTCCGATGGGGCATCGCCTCCTACCCAGACCATCGCGTAGCCGATGTCTGTTAAGTGATCGACGAGTTTCATTCCAGTCAGTCCACTGTCTATTTCGCCGCTGCCTGCCAGAAACTTCGTTATCGATCCGAAATCGCGTAACCCCTGCGCGATGTCAGTGGCTCCCATGGTTAGCAGAAGGTCGGTCAGGGGTTCATCGCCAGCGAACCTTTGCTCGAAAAAGTAAGGGACGGCCAATGCCTTCTTTTCGTCGACAAGATTGAAGACGGTGTCCAAGTGAAGGAACAGGCTGCGTAGACCATTGGTACCTAGTCCCACCATCTGGACGGCGATCACATCCACCTCCAATCTTTGAGCCAGACGCTGCGCAGTCTCGCGTTGGGTTAGAGAGCCCACACCTACTAGGAGCGTGTGTTTATCGACAACGATCATGTCGCCACCTTGCAGGTATAGCCCTTCAACTTCGGCGTCGAACGCAATGGGATGTTTGGATAGTGTCGGAGCCCATTCGAAAGCGAATCTAATCAGGTCGGCCTCGAAACGACGATTGTTGTTGATGAAGCGTGATATCGCTGCGCCACGCGGTGTCATCGTTGCGAAGTCGCGTGTGTAGTAGATCCACTTCATCGGATCCGCCAGGTGGTTGTACGCCACCTCGTCGGTAGCCCCCAGCAGTACCTGCGCGTCGATGTCGGCTAGTTGCCTTAGACCGGGCACCCGACGATCCAACCAGATGCCGAATTGGCCAGCTGCGTCTGCTGCCGAGATGGCTTCATTGAGGACGTCTTCAAGGAATAAAATCTCCGCTCCGCTGGCAGATAAGGCCCTCACGAACTGCTCGTGTTCGAGGGGTCCGTCGTTCGGGAGCAGCTCGTTGGCGAGCATGGGGTGATCCCCGTGCAGCGCCGTGGTCACTTTTAGAGTTTCGGGGCCAGGCCGATGAACCAGTACGCGCTTCAACGGGCCGATGTCAGACGAAAGGTTGGTCATTCGCCATGCAGGATATACGACGCCTGCAGACACATCCCACGCATTCTGCTTGCTCGAGTGGTCGCCGTCGTGGCCCGATGAGGCCCGATGAGGGTTGACAGAAATATCTTGAAATGCAAGAATATCAAGAATAATGGAGCCAACAGGTTCATGTTTTTGTGGTTGCGGAGGGGCTACTCGTG
>JBDSRR010000235.1:0-3564 GCA_039929185.1 Actinomycetota bacterium | reverse complement strand
TGGGGTGTAACGTGTGATTTCCGCCGAGGGCACCGAAACCACCCGGCTCCATCTGAAGCGGCTGTCGAAGACTGTGGGGCTGGGCACATGTCGGCGCATCCCTTTCTCGACATAAAACACGTTGCCGTTTGGATCCATAACCAGCGTGCCGTTGGGGTGCGTGTCGGAAGACGAAAGCGCGGGGCCTACCGGGTGGTACGTCGCCTCGCCATCGGAGACTTCGGTTACGTTGGTCCACGAGTAGCCCATGTTCGAAAATACTGTCGGGGATGGGATGTGACGTCGGAACCCGTCCGAGATCACCCACACTGCGCCACCGCTTGTATATATGAGGGTACCTTCGGAGAATCTCTCAACCGCGCCCGGATAAGAAGAAATGGTTGCGTCGGAGGCGGAGACGTTTTCGTCGCGTGGGAACTGGGTCCGGCGTACAAGGGCACTCTTTATCGGAAGCCTTCCGCCATCACGCAGAACGTAGAACTGTCCTCCACCGTTCAGGAATACGGTGCCATCGGGATGGCGGGACCCCGGAGTTATCGGAAAGCCAACCTGATGCAAAGAAGCTTCGACGGCCGAGGCCGATCGCACCATGTTCCCGTTATAACCTTGGTCGCTGAACACCTGCTGCGAGGTGATGTGCCTTCGGTAATCGTTCGACACGACCCATATCGACCCATCGTCGGTTCGAAGCAAAGAGCCCTCGCGGAAACCGTAGGCAGGACCCACTGGATAAGAAGCCGACTCTGTTGCAGTGATCTGCACAACGTCAGCCCAAGTGAACGAACTTTCAAGGACGCCAGGGCTCACGAGGCGCCGCTTCGTACCAACCTCAAGCAAGTAGGCAGTCCCGGTCGGGTCCATCACCAACGCCCCGTCGGGATGCTTGTTACCAGACTGCAACGGGTCGCCCACTTGATGAAGAGCTGCCTCTGATGCCGTTACTGTGAGGAGGTTGCCGGACGAATAGCCGAGCGCGGTGAAATCGTCCGCGGTCACGTACCTGCGTAGCCCATGCGACACGACCCACATCCGAGAGTCGCTGGTCTGAAGTAGGGAGCCGTCGCGAAACCCGAGCTGGGCCTCTGGGTAGGTGAACAAGATCGGGTCTGCGACCGGAACGACCTCTTGGTATCGGAACTGGGACTCGAGGATGCGCGGACTCGGCACCGGCCATCGCGTGCCGTCCTTTAAGATTGATATCTGCGTTCCGCTTCCTTGGATCAAGGTTCCGTCTGGGTGTCCGACTCCGCTATGGCCGAGGTAAAACAGGGTCGAACGCAATCCAAGAACCCTGCGAAGCGTGTCGCCGGAAACGCGTTTTACTCCGAGTGATCCGGATAGACGAACACCGCCGCTTGACGGGTCGATAACGCGCAGCAATCTGCCAGAAACTCCTCTGGGGTTAAGAAGTTCGACCGACTGGATGGCACCAACGTTCGTCGATGCATCATTGGACAATCTGGTTGACAACTGCTCGGCCGTGAAGGGCACTTGCCACCCTATGTAAGGACTCACGTTAAGGTCCCATGGGTCGGGTACCCCTCGCAAGTAGGCGACGGGGGAGCTGCCCCAAACATTTTCGTTATTCTCGGTATGGCCCCCCGACGATGACGAGTAGTAAGCCTGAATAAGGGAGCCTGCGTACTTCGAGACCAGTCCTGCCGTTTGGTCAACAGCGGCTTTCCAGTTACTTGCGAACGAGCCCAACTCTTTGTCGTAGCCGACGTAGGCTTGGTCAACAACTGTCGAATACAGATGGCAATTGCAAGGCTGCCTGATGCCAAGGCGTTCCATCTTTTCGATCGCATAGGTTCGGCCAGCAATCGCCTGAGTTTTCAATGCTTCGATGTTCCAACTCGAGGGCATTTCGCCAAGGCCATACAGATATCTTTCGAATGGGCCAACGTGAATGATGGCCCGAAGTACGTATGCCCCAGGGCTGCCGTACGAGTCGATCAGCAGCGGCCCGTATCGGTACTTGTGGCCCAGTGTGCTGATCAGGGTCGCTTCACCCCATCTGATTTCGAGCCCGGTCGAAGGACCTCCCACTTCAAACGCTGGATCGGTGGGGGGGACGATTCGAAAGGCGCCCGATGTGGTCCTTTGGACTTTCCATGTCTGTGAAGGTCCGCCGCTGCGAACAACGACTCCGCTGACCAATATGTCGAAGGGTCCGTCTGCGGACATCGAAATCTCGGCTACACCCTGGACAAGTCCTACTCTGATAGCTGATGGCATGGGATGCGCCACAACGCTCGTTCCTTGGTAGTAATGCGACAAGATCTGGGGGTGAGACATCCCGGCATCGGCTGCACCCTTCGCTCCCCACTGACTCATGCCCAAGCCGTGACCGTAACCAGAGCCGAAGAATGTGTAAGTGCCGGGTGCGGCTATCGCCAATTGGGGTCGCAGAAGCGTCGCCGATGCCGCAATTGCGATGGCTACGCCTGCCCGGATGAATCTGTTCACGTTTGCCACGGGTCAATCATCGTACTCTCGGTGGTGTCATTAAGTCCGTAAATCCGCAGATAGCGGTGCCCCGGCGGTACGCTCGCACCTATGGTTCGTGGCGCCCGATGGTTGGTAGTGTTGCTTGTTTTGTGCCTGGTTCCTGCGGGTTGTCTAGGTAGGCCTAGTAGGCCCAGAGGCGAAGAACCCAAGCGCCCAGCCTCATCTGCCCGACCAACACAGCGACCGTCGGTCACTGTCAGCAACCTATCGTCACCGTCTGTGTCTGCTCCATCTCCCACTACCGTCCAAGAGTCGATCACCACCTGGGACGGCCCTGATGATGCTGTATCGACCTGGCTGTCCGCTCAGTGTAATCGTGAGGTCTTGGCGTTCGGTGCCCAGCAATACGAGCAAGCAGGAGTGGTCGGACGTATTCCAACCGGGGTCGAGTACCTCGGCTACCACCTAGGCGAACGGCGCTTGTTTGGCGATCGGGGTGCCCCCAACACTTTGTACGTGTCTGCAGATGGGGGCAGGACGTACCAAGAATGGCTTGCGGTCGATTCGCAATGCTCACCCTGACTTAACCCTATTGGGACGATTACATACGATGACCCAATCTAAGTTGGTATAAACAAATGGCGGTTAAGATGGGTCTGATGCCCTCTAAATCGTCCTCGCGCTCATGAAACGCCGTCGCACGTTAGTGGCGTGCTCGCTTATAGCCGCGGGCATTGCGGCTTTCGGTGTCTTCCGGGCATCCGCCGTTCCATTCGTTAACTTTCTGTCGATCAACGACGTCTCAGTGATCGAGGGCGATTCGGGAACCACGATTGCTCAGTTCACCGTAACGCTCGCCCCAACTGCGTTGTTGGAAACGATCACCGTCCACTACGCCACTGCGGATGGATCGGCGAGGGCTCCGGGCGATTACGCGGCGACCTCAGGTGATCTGACATTTCTTCCAGGAACATCTACCCAAACTTTTTCAGTACCGGTCGTGGGCGACGTATTTGCCGAGCCAAATGAAAAGTTTTTCGTCAACCTTTCTAATCCTACGGGCGCATCAATCGCGGATGGCACCGGTGAGGGGACCGTCACAAATGACGATGG
>JBDSRR010000234.1:0-3138 GCA_039929185.1 Actinomycetota bacterium | reverse complement strand
CGGTCTGATTCTTGTCTCCCCCGTCTGGCGAATAACACATGACATCTCTGTGCTCGTAACAATGGGCTCCAGACCCTGTCGAGTACGGCGCATCCGGCTGAACGGCACCCATGTTGTGTCCGTTCTCGTGCAGGGGTGCCCGTCCCATCCAGCATGGTTCATACGTCAGAGCGTAGCCTCCGCCTTGATTGTTCCTGTTGTTTTGCGATGGCCGATCGTCTTGGGAATAAGAACCAACCCCACAAAATGCCCCTCCATTAGAGTCGAAGAACATCGAGTAATTCACCGTAGGATTGTTGTATCCAGCTTGATAAGCCGCGTCGAATATCGATATGTAGTCCACTCCGGTGCTAACGAACTCGTCGATCTTGATCTCGCCGGACTCGTCACATAAAACCTTGAAGTCCGCCTCAACGTTGCCCGATTCAATCGCTTCTTTGTTCAGGAGCGCATTCATGTATTTCACTACCGCCCGGAGAGTGGGAGCCACCTCTTCGAATCTGCTCGGCTGGAAAAACGGGCGACCGTAGAGGATGTGCTGATAATTCTCCGTGGCACATACGGGCGGTCGAGTCGCATCCGGCACCATTAACTCCGCTTCCCCATGCGCAGGACGTGGGTCGGGCCCATGCGTGAATAGGCTTCGTCCGTCAGGCAACCTGATCTCTTCTAGCTGCGACCCACGAGATGGCGACTGCTGTTCAACGATTTCAGCGGTGGACCTGATGGGACCGATGGGACTGATCGGGCTTATGGGGGTTTCAAGCGCGTAAGAAGGGCTAACGAGCGCAAGCACCAAAACCAAGGACATCATGATTCCTGCCCGGTTTGCCCTATTTCTCATTATTTGTCCTCCATCTCGCATCGAAACATATCTTATGGATTCGACGCTGGATACACGAACTCCTGCCTGATGGGCGATATTTGTTCTTTGACATCGGCGCTCCCACGCCTCACAATCACCCTTAACAAGAGCAATCTAAGAGAGAGCAATGGCGCTCCCGCAGGTAACTGCGCGGGCGTCTTTTTTTATTTCCAGGAGGGACATGGCTTACGACCCAAGGAGTGAACGCGATGCATGTGGCATCGGCTTCGTAGCGAACGCGCACGGCACAAAGTCTCATGAGATCCTGACTTCAGCGCTTGATGCGCTGTGCTCATTGCGTCACCGAGGTGCCGTCGCATCGGATGCAAAGACCGGTGATGGCGCAGGGGTGTTGCTTCCACTTCACGCGAACTTCTTCCTAGATGACTCCGACTTGGTTGGCGTAGCAACACTGTTTTCTTGGGACAACGACTCAGCAAAAGGTCTCGTCGAGGAGGCCTGCCGCACTCAAGGCATCGCCGTTGTCGATTGGCGACGGGTACCTATCGATCCGAGCGCTCTGGGTCAAGCCGCTATCGCCGCCGCCCCCACAATCATTCAAGCCATCTTGCTCAAACCCCCCGGGGCCGATGCACAGGAGTGTGAGCGACGATGCATCCGCGCTCGCAAGCAAGCCGAAAAGACCGCCGCTGAACAAGGCTTACGGATCTACTTCCCTTCATTTTCCTTTCGAAGCGTCACATACAAGGCTCTTTGCGTTGCAGACCAGTTGGCGAACTTCTACTTGGATTTACAAGACCCGCGGATGCAGGTTCCATTCGCCGTCTTCCATCAGCGATTCTCGACGAATACCGCTCCATCGTGGGAACGGGCACAACCCTTCCGAACTATCTGCCACAACGGCGAGATCAATACCATCCAAGGCAACATCAACCGGATGCGAGCGCGTGAAGGTCGATTGGGAAAACGCGACCTGTTAGAAGAGGAACTTCTTCGCCCATTGATCGACACGAATGGCTCGGATTCCGCGATGCTCGACAACGTCGTTGAGTTGTTAAGTACTGAAGGGCGTGACATCTCGCAAGCGATCGCCATGCTTGTGCCCGCAGCATGGGAATCGGGCCAGGACTTAAGCGATGACGTGCGCGACTTCTATCGTTATCACTCATGTTTAGTGGAGGCTTGGGATGGACCCGCTGGACTCATCTTTACGGACGGGGTCCGAGTCGGGGCGAGTTTGGATCGCAACGGACTGAGGCCACTGCGCTATTCGGTATGCGAGGACGGCTTGATCGCGTGTTCTTCCGAAGCCGGTGCTATAGACACCTCTGGTCATGGGAGTGTTCGCCGCGGCAAGTTGGGGCCTGGCCAGATGATCCTGGTTGACCCATCGGCTGGAGGTTTTCAGGACGACCCTGTTGAACGTGCAGCTCGCAAACGCCCATACGGGGCATGGGTTGATGCTCATATCAAGACTTCTGTTGGAGTTGCCGCAGACCCGGTTGTACCCGACGACTTGGTGCAACGTCAGGTCACGTTTGGATATACGAAAGAGGAGTTCACGACGATCCTGCGGCCGATGGCAACGGCCGGACATGAACCCACTTCTTCGATGGGTGACGACACCGCAACCGCTCCGCTATCGGATGCAAACCGTCCGCTCTACAACTACTTCAAGCAAAGATTTGCACAAGTAACCAATCCGCCCATCGACCACCTGCGCGAACGGTCGGTTATGAGTCTGCGGACATTGATCGGCCCCCATGACCCTTTATTGTGGGAACGGCCCGAAGCCGCAGCGCTTCTTGAACTCGAAACGTTCTTCCTATACAAGCCTTTGGGCGGCTATCCGCTTGATGCAACCTTCGAAGTTGCCGGTGGAGCCAGAGCCATGGCGGAGGCGCTGTCACGCATATCCGACGAAGCCGAGCAGGCAGCCCGTATAGGAAGCGGCATCCTTCTGCTTTCGGATCGCAATATCAGTCTCGAGCGCGCGCCCATCCCAATGCTGCTAGCGGTTGGCGCTGTTCATCAGCGGTTGATGCGCTGCGGTCATCGAACTCGTACAAGCCTTGTCGTCGAAACCGACGAGGCGCGCGAAGTGCATCACTTCGCTTGTCTGTTGGGATACGGGGCTGAGGCCATCTGCCCACGGCTGATCATGGAGTCGATAGCGGACCTTGTTGCGAAAGGCCGACTTGGCGAGAACATCGCGGTGGACGAAGCACTGATGCGCTACCGCTCGGCCGTCGAAGAGGGGGTACTCAAGGTCTTGTCGAAGATGGGTATCTCGACGACGGATTCCTATCGAG
>JBDSRR010000233.1:0-2975 GCA_039929185.1 Actinomycetota bacterium | reverse complement strand
ATACGCCCCGGATTATAGGCGGAGAGACCTAGACACGCCAAAGGACCTCGTTTAAGCCTACCCGACCAGTCCCTAGCCGCTCCTTACCGCTGGCCTATCTTGAACAGGTTGATCGTCGACGGCGATCGAAACCGGGCCGCCTGTGCGAAGAGGCGCGACCAGCAATTCCGCTTCGGTTACGACTGAGGCAACCAAGGAGACCCTTTTGGGGTCGGCCAGACGACTCGTCAACTCGGTCTCCGGTCCCACTCCTCGCGCAGCTCCTTGACGTATCCATCTGGATCCTCGTAAACCCCGCGAAGGGATCCTTCGAGCTGGACGATTCCCACGCCGACTCTTTCCTGGATCAGTCGCTCGCCCTCCGCCTGAGCAAGTCGTGGTCCGGCCGATGCCGAGCCTCCTACGCACCCATGCTGGGATGTTCACTTGACTTACCTGATCATGTCGCGGATGTCGACAAACCCGTCTTCGCGTGAGGCCCGTGTAGTAACTGGAGTAGTAACTGGTGCTTGTGATTCCTCGAGTTCCTGGACGCTCATCAGGACATCTCTGGGCTTTGAGCCTTGGGAAGGCCCAACCACGCCTCGTTCTTCGAGCATGTCCATTAGCCTGCCCGCACGAGCAAATCCTACCCTCAATTTGCGTTGAAGCATCGAAGTTGATCCCAGTTGGGAGCGGACGATAAGGTCGAGTGCTTGGCGGCTCAGAGCCTCATCGTCATCATCGTCTTCATCGTAATCGGCAGTTCCCTGTCCACGGACGAGACCCTCGGTGACTATGCCCTGAACGTAGCTGACATCGCGTTGACGCCTGGTCCAGCCGATGAGGGCCTCAAGTTCCTTCTCCGAAATGAGTGCTCCCTGTATGCGCATCGGACGGGGCGCAGCGGCATGCTTGTACAAAAGGTCACCCTTACCTATCAATCTTTCCGCTCCACCCTCATCGAGGATGACTCGGCTGTCCTGCATGCTTGCTGTTGCAAATGCAAGGCGCGATGGGATGTTGGCTTTGATGACTCCGGTCACAACATCGACCGAGGGCCGCTGAGTGGCAACAATGAGGTGGATCCCTACCGCTCGGGCTTTCTGCGCTATCCGGCAGATCGAATCTTCCACATCGCGCGGTGCCACCATCATGAGGTCCGCCAACTCATCGATGACGATCAAGTAATGAGGATAGGGACTACGCGGCAATCCATCTGCGAAATCAGGCATACCACCTTCACGTACAGCCGCGTTATACAAATCGCTGTTGCGCATACCGACGGTCGCGAGAACTTCGTAGCGGGCATCCATCTCGCGGCAAACCCATCCGAGCGCTTCTGCCGCCTTTTTCGGGTTGGTAACAACGGGTGTCAAAAGATGAGGTACGCCGTTGTAGTTGCTCAGCTCAACCATCTTCGGGTCGACCAACAGAAGGCGAACTTGATCGGGACGGGTAAGGGCGATGATCGAAGCGAGCATCGAGTTGATGCAAGTCGATTTGCCCGCGCCTGTGGCACCTGCGATAAGCAGGTGCGGCATCTCAGCAAGATTGACGAGAAATGGCGCCCCCGAAATATCCTTGCCCAACCCCACTACCAGGGGATGGGTTTCACGCTTGGCTTCAGGGCTGCGCAGAATATCGCCCAATGTCACGGGTTGACGGTCGCGGTTGGGGACCTCGATGCCGATGGCGGACCTACCAGGGATAGGCGCTAAGAACCGCAATTCACCCGAACCCAACGCATATCGGATCTCGTTTTGCAGCCCAAGGACCCTGTTCACCTTTACCGCCTGCCCCAGTTCGATCTCATAGCGGGTAACGGTGGGCCCGGACGTATAGCCCGTCACCCGGGCGTCCACATCGAAATCCTTAAGGGTGCGCTCTAAGACTGCGATGGTTTCATCGAGTGACGACTTAGATAGCTCTGCTACTGGACTTGTTACGAGAAGGTCGAGCGGAGGGACGCGGTACCCGCCTGGGCCGGGCGGAGGGGAAGAGTGGACCGGTTCGGGTTCCGGTTCAGGCTCGGGCTCGGACTCAATGACAAGCGTTGGGATAGGTCGCTTGGCGCGCGATCTTATCGGCTTAGGTTTGGTCATGACACCGGCCGGCAGTGGTGGGGGCCGTAAGGTGCGGACCTTCAGCGCGGCCCAAGCCCCCACCGGCTGCACAACTATTTTCACCAGCGCCAGTGACTTCACCAGGGCGGCAAACAAGATCGCGAACAGCGCTTGGGTCCATAACCCAACCTGCGACATCGAGGTCTTAGTCAGAACCAGCAAACCTACGATCGTTAACGAGCCGATAAACAGCCCGGCCCCCCATATAGACAGCAACCGCTCAAGGGGCCAAGCCAGACCAGCACCAAGAGCACCCCCGATGACTGGTATTTCATCGAGCCGCAGTCCCGCTGAATCGTTCGCTTGAAGCATGTGAAGGAACGAAGCAACCCCCAGCAAACTCAAAAATGCTCCGACTCCCACACGAGCGGCATCGTCTGAATCGGGGTTTCGAAGCAACAGAAATCCAACGTAGGCAAGTACAGGCGGAAGCGCCATGGCAACCCCACCAAGCAAGACGCGCATCAGCCATTCGAGACCGCGCCCTGCTGGACCAGCAAGGTCGCCATACATCCCAAGGCCACTTAGAAGTCCTATGAATACGAAAACGATGCCGATGACATCCTTTCGCTGCTCGCCCAGGTGCCTTGCGATCGAGCGAATAACACCCCCCGACTGGGACTTTTTGCGCGCTGCAGGGCGCTTGCGAACTTGCGCTCTCGTCACGGTCATTTTCTAAACCTCCATCACTACCGGCAAGATCATGGGCCGACGCCGAGTGGTATCCCACACGTACTTTCCGAGCGCGCGACGCACGACCCGCCTGATTGCAGACTGATCTGTTATCTCATCTTCAACCAAGTTGTCCAAAGAACGGCGAATTTCCGCCCTAGCTTTTTCAAGAAATTCCGTGGCTTGGTCCTCGAAAAC
>JBDSRR010000232.1:0-25247 GCA_039929185.1 Actinomycetota bacterium | reverse complement strand
GCGAGAAGTCGAAACGCAAACGGCCTGGTTCCACTAACGAACCCTGTTGGCGGGCATGTTCACCAAGAACGTCGCGAAGAGCCCAATGGATGATGTGCGTTGCGGTATGGCTCTGATGCACTCCTTGACGATGCTCGGCGGAGACCGAGGCCGAAGCAACGTCAGAGATGTTGATCTCACCCGCGGTCACGCGCCCTTTGTGCACGATCACGCCTGGGATTCCCCAACGCGTATCTGTTACTTCAAATCGCCCGGCTGCAGTCGAGATTTCGCCGATGTCGCCTATCTGCCCACCGCCCTCTGGATAAAACGCGGTTGTATCTAGGACCACCACGCCCTCGCTACCTTCGGTCAAGGTCGAAACATCCTGTGTCCCGTTTAACAGCGCAGCAACTTGTGACTCCACCGTCTGCTTTTCATAACCAACGAACTCGGTCTTGCTGAACTGACTAAGAACCTCATCGGCCCCCATCGACCTGGACCCACCAGGGCCAGTCTTACGCGCGGCCCGCGCACGTTCTCGCTGGACTTTCATATGCGACTCGAATTGGGCGCTATCGACGCTCAACCCTTCTTCGCCAGCAATCTCTGTTGCGATCTCAAGAGGAAAGCCATAAGTGTCGTGAAGTTTGAATATCGTTTCACCGCTCAGTTGCCGGTCGCCTTTGTCCTTGACGGCTTGGATCTCGCTTTCAAGCATCACTAGTCCTTGCCGAAGTGTCGTATCAAACTGGACTTCCTCTCGACGAACAACTTTGTCGATAAGGCCAGCATTGCGAACTAGTTCTGGATATGCCTCGCCAAACGTATCGACGACAACCTCCGTAAGAGTCGTAAGGAAGGGTTTATCGAAGCCAGCCTTGCGAGCAAACCGAGCCGCGCGTCGGACGAGTCTGCGGAGCACATAGCCCCGCCCTTCGTTCGAGGGCAAAACCCCATCTGCGATCAGAAAAGAGATGGCCCGTGAATGTTCCGCCATCACCCTCAAGCTTACGTCGTGCTTGTCGTTCTGGCCATATCTGCCGCCGATGATCTCGCTGGCGACACCGATGAGCCGAACCATGGTGTCGATGTCGAAGATAGTTGGCACGTCCTGCAGCAGCATCACAAGGCGCTCAAAGCCCATCCCTGTATCAACGTTCTTTGCCGGAAGGTCGCCAATCACTTCACAGGCATCGTTTTGAAGAAACTGCATGAATACGAGGTTCCAAACTTCGATGTATCGCTCTCCTGGGGGCTCCCCCGAACCTGAATACTTTGGTCCAAATCCTGGACCACGGTCATACAACAGCTCGGAGTTGTAACCGCATGGTCCGGCTACTCCCATATCCCAGAAATTGCCTTCATCACGAGTGAGGCGGATGATTCGCGAAACCGACAGTCCTACCTCGTGTTCCCAGACGCTTGCCACCTCATCGTCATCGATATAGATCGTTGCCCAGAAACGGCTTGGATCAAAGCCAAAGCCCTGAGTGAGCAACTCCCAAGCCCATAGGCATGCATCCTGTTTGAAGTAATCGCCGAACGAAAAATTGCCAAGCATCTCGAAAAACGTGAAGTGGCGCGACGTTTTCCCAACCTCCTCGAGGTCGTTGTGCTTGCCGCCAGCCCGCATGATCTTCTGCACGCTCGCTGCCCTGGCGTATGGGGGCACTTTCACGCCTTCGAAGTACGGCTTGAATTGAACCATGCCTGAGTTGGTGAACAGTAGTGTCGGATCGTCAGGAATAAGCGAAGAAGCGGGCACGATCGTGTGACCGCGTTCGCGAAAGAACTCCAGAAACGTATTTCTTACCGTTGATGTATCCATCGCAATTACTTTACCCCCCCGCCCCATTGCCCCCCGACCTCTATTTAATCGTGCCGGGCAATCGTGCCGGAAAAAGCGGCTGATTTACTTAAAGGTCCTAAGACGAGCCGCTATTTGCTGCTCAGCTCCACGGTCGGTTGGCTCGTAATAGACACCGTTCACTTCCTCAGGGCGATACTGCTGCTCAACCCATGCACCAGGGAAGTTGTGGGGGTACTTATAGTCCTTGGCGGAGTCGCGAAGATGGGTCGGCGGGGCGACGGTACCGGTGGATTCCGCATCCTTGTTCGCCCGCCCCAATGCTATCGTCGATGCATTCGACTTGGGTGCGGTCGCAAGATAGATCACGGCCTGGGCAAGGTTCAGTGAGGCTTCCGGAAGTCCCACAAATTCAAGGGCTTGAAAGGCCGACGTAGCAACAACCAGAGCCATTGGGTCGGCATTGCCAACATCTTCCGAAGAGAAAATGATCATGCGTCGCGCGATGAATCTTGAATCTTCGCCAGCATCGAGCATCCGAGCAAGCCAATACAGCGCCGCATCTGGATCTGAACCCCGCATGCTCTTTATGAAGGCCGAGATAACGTGGTAGTGCATGTCCCCTTTCTTGTCATATCGCACTTGCCTACGCTGGAGAGCACCTTCCGCCATCGCCAGAGTGATCTGCTCGGCCCCAGCGAGGCTTGCCGCGGCAACACACACTTCGAGTGCGTTCAAAGCCGAACGTGCATCGCCACCAGAAGTGTCAACGATGTGCTGCAAGGCATCTGGTTCCAAACCCATCGATGCGCTCGCCGCTCCACGTTCTGGGTCGGCGAGCGCCCGACTTACGATTTCGGCTACCCGTTCGGGTTCAAGACGCTCCAACCGGAACAGTAGACTCCTCGACAAAAGTGGCGAGTTGACCTCGAAATGCGGGTTCTCAGTTGTCGCTCCAACAAGTGTCACCCATCGATTCTCGACCGCAGGAAGGAGCACGTCTTGCTGAGACTTGTTGAACCGATGAATCTCGTCGACGAACAAGATGGTGCTGCGCCCGGTTGATGCAAGCCGCTCTTTTGCTTCGGAGATTACCCTTCGCACATCGGCAACACTGGCTCCGGTAGCTGACAGTTCTGCAAAATAGGACTTGGTCGCTCTCGCGATCACATTCGCCAACGAAGTCTTGCCGGTACCTGCTGGCCCCCAAAGGATCAGGGAGGTGACCTGATCGCCCTCGATAAGTGCGCGCAAGGCACCGCTCGGGCCTGTTAGATGCTCTTGGCCGACGAATTCATCGAGGTTTCGTGGACGCATCCGTGCTGCCAAGGGTGCGAACTCGTCGAAATCTCGATCTAACGAATATTGGAAAAGGTCATCGGCCATGTTCGGCCGGAGGCAGCACAGAAATACGCAGCTCTTTCAATTGCTTTTCGTCAACGACGTCGGGCGCAGATGTCATCGCATCGGTCATCGCAGAGGTTTTCGGAAAAGCCATGGCTTCTCTAATCGAATCCTTCCCAGCTAGCAAAGCGACGAACCGGTCGATGCCAGATGCGATTCCTCCATGCGGAGGTGCGCCGAAATCGAATGCCCGTAAGAACCAACCAAACCGGCGCTCTGCCGTTTCTTCATCCAGCCCGATCAACGCAAATATCCGACGCTGCATATCCGGACGATGGATCCGGATGCTTCCTCCAGCCGCCTCCCAACCGTTCAAGATCACGTCGTAAGCGCGCGCTCGAACAGCGCCGGGATCGGTTTCGAGCAGATGTTCATCGCGAGGATCGGGCGCTGTAAAAGGATGATGCACTGAGTCCCACCGTTCTTCTTTTTCGTTCCACTCAACCAATGGAATCTCGGTCAACCATAGAAACTTCCATGCCTCAGGATCGTCGTCAGCCAACTGCGGTCGTAGGTTTAGGGAATCGGCCAACGCCAAACGGACCGCACCCAACGACCTGTTCGCCACGACAGGTTTGTCAACGACGATCAAGACAAGGTCGCCCGGTTTGCTCGACGTCACCTTGATCAAGCCCTTAACTTCCTCTGGACTCAGCGCGTTGGCCAGGGGCGACGTGATGCCATCTTCCTTGATCACGATCCATGCCAAACCTCCCGCCCCGAAAGTCCTAGCAACTTTGCTCAGATCATCGAGCTCTTTGCGGCCTAACTCCCCCGCCCCTTCGACGCACAGCGCCTTTGCTATCCCGCCGGCTTCCATTACTTTGGCGAAGACTCTGACATCGGTTTTCGCAAAGACTTTGGTGACATCGATCATGGCGTTACCGAACCGAAGGTCGGGCTTGTCCGTGCCATATAGGTCCATCGATTCGGTATAAGTCATCTCCGGAAATGGCATCTGTATATCTACACCGATCGCCTGTTTGCAGGCCACCGCAAACATCCGCTGCGCAAGGTCCTTGATCGTTGCCTCGTCTGTGAAAGACATCTCCATGTCAAGTTGTGTGAAATCCGGCTGACGATCGGCACGAGGATCTTCATCGCGGAAACATCGAACGATCTGGTAGTAGCGGTCGAAACCAGAGATCATCAAAAGCTGCTTGAACAACTGCGGCGACTGTGTCAGCGCGAAGAACGTTCCCGGTTGAAGTCGCGAGGGAACCAAATAATCCCGCGCCCCTTCCGGTGTGCTTTTGTTAAGCATGGGTGTCTCGACATCGATGAACCCTTCTGCGTCGAAGAAGTTCCGAATCGCCGACACGACCCGATGCCGAAGCCTCATCACCCGCTGCATCTCAGGTCGACGTAGATCAAGGTAGCGGTACTTGAGCCGAGTCTCTTCGTTGACATCGACCCGGTCCTCGATAGGAAATGGAGGAGTTTCCGACTCGGACAAGATTTCGATCTGTTCGGCTTCTATTTCGACATCGCCGGTTGGCAGGTTGGGGTTGGCGGCACCCTCCATCCGCGCAATTACTTTTCCTGTTATCGCCACCACGAATTCGGACCGCAGTTTCTCTGCTATGGAATAAGAATCTGACTTCGCATCCGGTCGAAATACCACCTGGACCAGTCCCTCGCGATCGCGAAGATCGATGAAGATGACGCCTCCATGATCGCGGCGGCGATGCACCCATCCCGCGACTATCACGGTCGCCCCGACATGTTCAGTGCGAATCTCGCCGCACCAGTGTGTTCTCATTGCTTTTCCCTCAAGGCTGTTCCTTCAAGTGATTCCCCACACCATCCGCTTCAATAGTTTCCTGCTCGCCTGACACCATATCCTTGACTGCGTACAAACCTGTCGCGATCTCACGCTCGCCGATAATGACTACCTTCTCGGCCCCCAAGCGGTCAGCCATCTTGAATTGAGCCTTCATCCCCCGCCCGCTTGCGTCGAAATCAACTGAAACCCCTGCTTCCCGCAGCCTCGTAACCAAAGCGAAGGCGGCTCTGCGGGCTTCTTCTCCGACCGCGACGACAAAGGCTCGAATCGCCTGAGGTTGTTCTTCGAGAAGCATGACGATGCGATCCACGCCAAGACCGAACCCGATCCCAGGCAGATCGTCTCCGCCAAGCAGCTCCGCGAGCCCGTCATAGCGGCCACCCGCCCCAATAGCGTTCTGAGAACCGAGACCCTGCGACGTGAACTCAAAAGTTGTCCGGCTGTAATAGTCGAGACCACGCACGAGTCGAGGTTCCTCGATGAAGGCGACACCAACATCGGTCAGCAAGGACTTCACCGCATCGTGGTGTGACTTGCAGTCTGAACACAACGAGTCGGTGATCAATGGAGCATCGAGCATGACTTTTTGATCCTGCTCGACTTTGCAATCAAAAGTACGAAGTGGGTTACGTTCGATCTTGCGCTGACAATCCTCACACAGCTGCCCGCGATGGGCTTCAAGAAACTGAACGAGGCGAGGAAGATACAGAGCACGACATTGCGCGTGTCCGATGCTGTTCAATAGCAAACTCACCTGCGTAAGGCCGAGGCTGCGGAAAACGCTGCTTGCGAGCTCGATGACTTCAGCGTCTGCCTCGGGCGACGTTGCTCCCACTAACTCGACACCGGCCTGACGAAACTGTCGATACCTACCTGCTTGGGGCCGCTCGTGTCGAAAGATGGGGGCCACGTAGTAGAGCTTCACCGGAAGGCCTACCTTATCGAGGCGGTTTTCAAGCAGTGCTCTCACCACGGGGGCCGTCATGTCTGGGCGAAGTGTCAGTGAACGCCCGCCCTTATCTTCGAACGTGTACATCTCTTTAGTCACGATGTCACTGCCGCTTGCCAACCCACGCTCGAACAGTTCCGTGTGCTCGAAGGCAGGTGTTTCGATGCGCCGATACCCATACCTTCGAAAGCGTTCAGAAGCGACAGCCTCAACCCTCTCGTAGATCGCCGACCGCGGAGGAACGATATCCGGAGCCCCCTTGGGGGCCTTAGGCGTAGAGAAAGTGACCATAGGGGAGTTTATGGCTTATGAGATGGCTGCAGGTTTTGATTACAGTTCAAGCTGAGTTGAGTCCCCCCAACAACAAAGGTTCGTCTCATGATTCGTCGGGCCTAGGCCTTCACTCCCATGCCGCAAGAGGCAACTCAACGCTGGCAGACTCCCCTGGTTGGGTTTTCGCCGCGTGAACCCCGCAGGCAAGTCTTACGTACCGCTCGTCAGTCCTCCCCTAACGCACCGTCGAGCGAATCGCCTTGGCTTTCGTCCCCTTCCAAGGCAGCAAGTAGGTCGCTAAGGGTAGTGCTCTCTTCCGTGTGGTGTACTCCCAGCCACTCCATCCACCACGATGGTGACAGGGCCGTCATTGGTAAGCGACACCTGCATGTGGGCACCGAATACTCCCCGGCCTACTGCCAGTCCCGCTTCTTCCAAAGCGCTGGCAAATGCTTCGATCAAGCGTTCGGCAACATCAGGGGCGGCTGCACCCATGAAGGAAGGACGCCTCCCTTGTTTGACATCCGCAAGTAGTGTGAACTGCGAAACCACCAAGACTTCACCACCGATGTCGGTGACGGAAAGGTTCATCTTGCCTTCGGGGTCCGAGAAGACTCTCATCGAGGCTATGCGCTTCGCCATCGTTGTAGCAACTGCTTCGTCGTCTTGATGTCCGATGCCGATTAGAACTAACAAACCCTGACCTATCGAAGACACGATCGCATCGTCTACCGTGACCTGGGCGGCGGAAACTCTTTGCAGGACGACTCTCACGAAATCAGCGCGGCGTGACGCGGTACACGTCGTACACTGCCTCGATCTTACGGATCGTGTTCAAGATGGTGGTCAACTGCGCGGGAGTGGTTATCTCGAACGTGAACTGGAGCCTTCCGATGCCGTTACTCACCACGCTTGTCGCCGACGAGATGTTTACCCCAAAATCCGATATGACAGTGGTTACGTCGCGTAGCAGCTTGGGCCGGTCGAGCGCTTCGACTTGAACGGAAACAAGGAATACTCCGGCGGATCGAGGGTCCCATTCAACCTCGATCAAACGCTGCTCCTCGGTTGAAAGGTCCTTCGTATTGGGACAATCACTGCGGTGTATCGACACTCCACGCCCACGGGTGACGAAACCGATGATGCCGTCCCCCGGAACGGGCATGCAGCACCGGGCAAGTTTGACCAAGATGTCGTCTATCCCTTTGACAACCACGCCTTGAGTTGTTGGCGGCTTGGTTCTGATCCGTTGAGGAAGGACTATCTCCTCATCGACGTCGGTGTCGCGCAAGAATCGCTGAACCACGGTTTGTGGAGACACCCGACCTTCACCAACCGCCACATACAAAGCTTCGACGTTATCGAAGCGCAGGTCTGGCCCAAGATTGTTAAGGGCGGAATCTGAGGCGAGACGAGCGATGGGGACGCCCGCCCTTCTGCATGCTTTGGCGAGAGCGTCCTTGCCCTCGGACACGGCTTCTTCCCGACGTTCCTTTGTGAACCACTGCTTGATCTTCGTTCTCGCTCTGGGTGTAACAACGATGTCGATCCAATCTCGACTCGGACCATTCGGGATCTTGGCCGTTATCACTTCTACCGTTTGTCCAGAAGACAACTGAAACGCCAGCGGAACTAGCTTGCCATCGACCCTGGCGCCGATAGTGGCGTGTCCAACTTCGGTATGGATGGCGTATGCGAAGTCGATGGGTGTCGATCCCTTGGAAACTTCAACAACGTCTCCTTTGGGGGTGAAGACGAAAACTTCGTCATGGAAAAGGTCGAGTTTCAAGGTGTCGAGGAATTCGCGATCATCTTCGGTTTGCTCCAGTTCAACCATTCGCTTCATCCAGGCCGCTTGCTCGTCTGAGATTTTGCCCTTGGGGTCTTCTTTGTACTGCCAGTGCGATGCCACGCCCCATTCGGCAGCTCGGTGCATCTCGTTCGAGCGGATCTGAATCTCTAGTGGCTTTCCCTCGGGGCCGACAACGGTCGTATGTAATGACTGATAAAGATTGAATTTGGGCATCGCGATGTAGTCCTTGAATCGTCCAGGAACGGGTTTCCAGATCGAATGGATCGCCCCCAAAGACGCATAACATTGCCGAGTGTCGTCGACCAATATGCGCACACCCACAAGGTCGAAGATGTCTTCGAACTCACGTCCGCGGCCAACCATCTTTTCGTAGATCGAGTAGTAATGCTTTGGCCTACCGGAAATCTCAGCCTTTACATTTACTTCACGCAGCCTCGCCTGCACTTGGGCGACGACCGACTTTAGATATTCTTCGCGCTCTGGCTGTCGCTGCATCACCATGCGCTCTATCTCTGCGAAGGGTTTCGGGTGCAGAGTTTTGAAGCCAAGATCCTCGAGTTCAGCTTTTATGTGCTGCATCCCCAGTCGGTGTGCCAATGGCGCGTATATTTCGAGAGTTTCCCGAGCGACGAGTTCTTGTTTGTCTTGGTCCAAAGCTGAAAGCGTGCGCATGTTGTGAAGTCGATCGGCGAGTTTGATTATCAAAACGCGGATGTCACGTGCCATCGCCATGATCATCTTGCGCAGGTTCTCAGCTTTTTCCTGCTCCTTCGACCGAAATCCGATCTTCTCTATCTTTGTCAGACCGTCGATGATGCCAGCCACCTCTTCACCAAACTCTGCTAGGACATCGTCGAGCGTTAGGGACGTGTCTTCTACCGCATCGTGCAAAAAAGCAGCGACGATGCTGGTTTCATCCATCCCCTGCTCGGCCAAAATCCTGGCCACCCCAACAGGGTGCGAGATGAAGTCTTCGCCGCTCTTGCGCCGTTGACCTTCATGGGCGGCCTCAGCAGCTCCGAAGGCCCTGATTACGATTCGAGCATCGGCCTTTGGATGATGAGTCCTCAACGTCTTAACCACATCGTCGATCGATGCGGGGACCACCGGCCCCGTTGTGCGAAGCCTCGATAACACACCCTTCACTCCCCAACCCGCAACGGGGCCGACCGCTTCAGGCGGTACTTGTTCCTCTAAAGGGGGGTCAGACTGATCTGCCATAACCTAAAGGTTAGGTTATTTGGTAAAGCTGAAGCCGCGGCACTTCACCGAAGTCACGGACATTGCGACTCATAAGCCTGCGTTTTGACAAGATGGCCGTCGCGGCAATGATGGCGTCAGGCAACTTGATCCGGACCGTCCGGCGGATCCGCCCTGCCTCCTCGGCTACCGATCGACTAACCGGTAACTCGTCCAGTACGCTAAGAAGCCTATCGATAACAGCCTCGTCGACGTCCTTGTAACTGTAGAGCTCCGCTCTTGTAATTGATGAGTAGGCGCCATCGTGGTGATCTGGTATGACTTGTTTCGCCCGAAGATGGTCTATAAGGACATCTGTGTCGAACAGGAGTCTAGCCACGGCCCCGATCCCATTCGCTGCGGTGCGGAACGCGAATTCCGCGCATCGCTCCAAAAGTCTCTTCGATTGCCTTCCTTTGATCGGATATCCGAGGTCCGACAAGGAATGCATCGATGGCGGCTCTGATCACTGCCGATTTGGTCGTCCCAGCAGCTTGCGCTCGACGTCCCAATCGCTCGTCCTGATCCTCGTCAAGATAAATCTGCGTCCGCTTCATGATGTATAGCACTATACATCATGTAAGGCTTGATTATTTGATGAACCCTTTGACGGCCCCCAGCAATTCTCTCGCCCCAACCGGCTTCGTGATGTATCCAATGCACCCTGCCTTCAGTGCTTTCTTTCGATCGGCAGCCATGGCCAGTGCCGAGAAGGCAACAACTTTAACTGAAGATGTTTCTGGATTGGCCTTCAACATGCGAGTGATTTCAAAGCCGTCAATCTCGGGCAATTGCAGATCCATCAACACCAAGTCCGGTTTGTATTTCTTAGCCATGGTCATGGCCTGCGAGCCTGAACCTGCAGAAATGACCTTATAGCCCCCATGCTTGAGAATCGTCTTTACAAGGTCAACGTTGAACTGCAGGTTATCGACGACTAGAACTGTCCCGCTCAACGAGTCTCCTTGCCATTGTTCTGCGTAGCTCCGACAGGTACGTCGAAGGTAAAGGTACTGCCTACGCCCTCCTCGCTCATAAGCCCCACCGAGCCGCCATGCAGCTCAACCAACCGTTTAGTAAGGGCAAGCCCCAGGCCCGTACCTTCTTGTTTGCGGGCGTATGAGCCGTCAACCTGAAGAAACTGCTCGAAAACACGATCCTGAAATTCGCGGGCTACACCTATGCCGGTGTCTTCGACCGAAGCATGCAGGCTTCCATCGCCATTGGTTGCCGAAACCGTAACGCTTCCGCCATCCGGAGTGAACTTGATTGCGTTCGAAACGAGATTTAGCAGTATCTGACGCAACCTCTTTTCATCCGCCCTCACGAAGTCGGGTGCCTTTGACAACTTCGCTTTGAGGTTGATGCTCTTAGCTCGAGCCATGGGTTGCATGACTTCAACCACATCGCGGAAGACCTTACGAACCGGCACGTTCTCGCAATACAGCACTAGTTTTCCAGCCTCGATCTTTGAGAGGTCAAGTATGTCGTTGATCAATCCCAACAGATGCTGACCGCTTGCCTGAATCGCTTTGGAGTGCTTCCTCACGTCCGCCGGTTTGGGTGTTCCGAAGAACGGATCTGACATCAATTCGGAGTAACCGATGATGGCATTGAGGGGGGTACGGAGTTCATGACTCATGTTTGCAAGAAAATCACTTTTAGCCTGCCCCACTCTTGCCAGCTGCTTATTGGCGGCACGCAACTCCTCCGTGCGTTCTTCGACCCTTTGCTCAAGTTCCTCATAAGACGCCTGGAGCTTTATCGCCATTTCATTGAAGGCCTCACCCAAGATTCCGATCTCGTCACCCTGTCGAACATCAGCGCGCGTTGACAGATCGCCGTGGGCGATCGCTCTGGCCACCTCCGCCACGCGATGCAAGGGGCGAGTAATGGCTCTAGCCAGAACAAGACCCAGTCCTATGACACCGAACAGAGCCAGCAACCCAAGTCCTCCAATGAGCTTTGCCGTCCGCTTCACTGGCCCATAGACGGAATCCGGTGGAAGGAAAGCAGCGACCCTACCTGGCACTTTGCCGTCCCTGCCAGGAAGGTTGCCCATCAAAAAGGGCTGGTCTCCGATCGTGCTGTAGCTGGACATCGGCTTTCCGATAGTAAGAGCTCGAAGTTTGGGGACCCGACCGGTCGAAGCAACATATCGTCCCAGCCCGTCGTACAAAGCGAATTGCCCACCGGCCTCATCGAATTCCTTAGATGTCAGTTTTTCGGTCAATGAGTTCACGCGAGAACCAACGCCAAGCGACCCGACAGAGCCTTTGACGTCACGCACAGCACCAGCGGCAAGCAAAACCGCACCCCTGGCGCTTGCAGTTATCACAACCGTTTTGTCCAATAAGGACCCGTTGCTCTCGGCATTTATCTGCCCGCGAACGTCTTGGGAAAGACCAGATGGGCCAAAGTCGATCTGATTGCCATCTCGCCACAGAGTCACCAACTCGGCGCCTGAACGATCGAGAACGACCAAAACCTCAGCTCTTGATGCCAGCAGAAGAGGACGCAACAAGCCATCGAGGGTCGTTTTGTCACTCGCAACAACCGCCGCGGAAACTCCCTGGGTATTCGCGGCAAATCGAACCAATTCGACTTGATTAATCACCAGGTCGGAATACAGACCTTGAGCCTTCACGACTTGCCTCTGAAGTTCCAGTCCCACGCCCACCTGCGACTCCGTGACACGAGTGCGAGTAAGAAGGTATGTGCCAGTCCCGGCCCACAACAATGTCAGCAAAGTGAGTGGCAGCATCATCTTCCATCTAAGATCCAACGACCGATAGTAACTGAGCATCATCGGACGCTTGTCGCTATTTCGCCAGAGTCAAAGCGCAGACCATCGGCCCACGCGTGAGCATCATTGACGATATCGGCAGGCTTGGAACCAACGACTTCAACCAACCATTGAACCGTTACCCCTGTTCCTGGAGTAAGCGTTTCAGACAGTTTCACTCTGACGGGATGAACACCGGGGTCATTGGAACCGTTCATCGTCGACGTGCCAGGTATGCAAACAGTTTCGGTTCGACTGGAGGCCTCATAAGTAACGGTTATCGCGTACCCCGTCCAGGAACAAGCTTGACTAGGCATCCACTTAGTGCCTGAGGGAATGTGCGATAGGAATTCAACGCCAGGTAATGAAGACGACCCAGTATTACGAAGTTTTCCTTCGTAAGACAGGCTCCTGTTCGAGCCTTCGCCTTTGGCGTTGCCGGCCAATTCCACGCTCAGCGACGATGTTTTCGGCCTTGGTGTTGCGACGGGAGAGGGCGAGGGTGACGGCGAAAGCAACGACGACGAGGGGGAGGGAGTAGGAGCAGGTTGCTCTGCCTTAAAAACGGGGGAAGGTGGGACGGGAGCGTCTGTACTTTCCCCCAAGATCGTCGGTAACTCGTCTGCGATAGACAGTCCAACGGGACCGAATCTGACTGGCCTTGCATCCTGTTCAAACAAACTTCTAGGCAGACTCGACGCGACCGACGTAGGCGGGGAAGGCGTGTCTGCTGCGAGCGCTAGGGCAACCGTGCCAACGATAACTCCGACCGATAGTGACAAAGCCAGCGGCAGCATGAGAGGCGTCCTAATATGCATCTTCGCCCTGTTGTACGGTCATCTCTACAAGCACCCGTTGACATGCCTGGTGCAGGTCCTCCGCAGATTGAGGGAGTCCTTCAACGAAACCGTCGACCGTTTTGGCGAGTTCATCGAGATCGAGACTCACTCCATGCGTATCGGTGATCTGTCGCAGCGACACAAGTTCGTCCTTGACTTGGGCGCGATAAGTTTCGAGGGTGTCTAGATCGACATTCCCCGCGAACGCAGCCATCGTTGAAGCGATCATCGAAATGGTCGCCACTGGATGGCGGATGTCATGGCGAATCCGACCGTCCATATGCACTTATACTCGACAAGTACCGATGGATGCTTGAACTCTTCGGCCCGCCCCCCAAGCACGTCCTGGGGCCCGCCCTAGGGACCGAAAGAGGATCTCTATGTCAAACAAGGTGAGGGTTGTAGTAGTAGACGATACGGCCCACCTTAGGGCTCTAGTCCGAACCATCATCGAACAAACAAACGGCTTCGAACTGGTGGGCGAGGCCTCCGATGGCCTGGAGGCCCTCGAAGTCATCGAGGCACACCATCCCGACCTGGTCCTTATGGACGTGGAGATGCAGGGCATGGGAGGAGAAGCCGCCACTAAGCTATTAGCTGAAACCCACCCCGAAATTAGAGTCATTGCATGGACTAACCATGCTGAACCCACTTTCGTTACGCAAATGATCGCCGCAGGCGCATTTGGCTATCTTCTCAAGGGGATCGGACCTTCTGAACTGATCGAATCGCTAACATGGGCATCCAAGGGTGAATCGGTCCTATCCAGAGACCTTACCTCGGCTGTAATGACGGAGTTGGGGCGTCTCTACAGGCACGCCGAGCAACGAGCAGATGAACTTCACGACAGCTATCTGGCGACAGTCCAGGCCCTAGCCACTGCCCTTGAAACCAAAGATGACCAGACTGGGAACCATGCAAGGCGCGTCCGCGATTACGCCCAGATACTCACCAGTCATTTCGACCCAACCTTGCTGGAGAAAGAATCCTTGATCTTCGGGTTTTTGCTGCATGACGTAGGAAAGATCGGGATCCCTGAACAGATCCTTATGAAACCCGGCCCCCTGAACGAGGCTGAATGGGAGGTAATGCGACGCCACCCTGAGATGGGAGTGCGGATACTCGATTCAGCGCTTTTCCTAAAACCCGACGCACTTGAAGTGGTGCACTCTCACCACGAACGGTGGGATGGCGAAGGTTACCCTTTGCGTTTAGCGAAAGAGGACGTTCCCGTCACGGCAAGACTATTCGCCATAGCCGACACCTTCGACGCCATGACAAGTGACCGCCCCTACCGCACTGGACTAAGCTTCGATGCTGCCATTACCGAGATCGAACGCTGCTCGGGAACGCAATTCGACCCCCAGGTCGTTGACGCATTCATGTCCGCAAAAGACGAAATACACCACAGATATCTCAACGAGTAGTCCCTTTTAAAAACAGCGCTCTAACGGCCGCCCTTTTTGCGCTTCGCCCGCGACTGCTTGCGACGTTGAACACGAACATCTGAACCGGTCGGGTGGTCAGTTGGCCTAAATGTTTCCTCTACCCCGTTGCCGACCCCTGTTGCTGTGCCCACTGTGCCCGTCGAGCCTTCGCCAGCCAGGGCTGGTCGCAAGGAAGCCTCGCGTGCAAGTTTCGCCTGGACCATAGCGTACCTAGGCTCCCTTTCTTTGAAGACTGAGAGCAGCGGGGTTGCCGTGAATATCGATGAATAAGTCCCTGCGGCGATCCCAACGAATAATGCTAACGCCAGATCCTTGAGAGTCTCCGCACCCAGCAAGGCACTTCCGACGAAAAGCAAACTTCCAACTGGCAACAAGACTGTTAATGAAGTGTTGATCGAACGCATGAGAACTTGGTTGGTCGACTCATTGGCGATCTGCCCAAAAGTCTTTCGGGCATTGGCCGGCGAGGCTACGTTCTCGCGGATCTTGTCAAACACCACGACCGTGTCGTACAACGAATAACCCAAGATCGTAAGGGTCGCCACCACAGTAGCGGGGCTGACCTCGAACCCAACGGCCGCGTAGATGCCGATCGTTATGAGGACATCGTGAGCCAGCGCGATCATGCCCGCAGCCGCCATCTTAGGTTCAAGCCGCCAAGACATGTAAAGGATGACCAGCACCAGGAAGACCACAAGCCCCTGGAGTGCCTTCTTCGTTATCTGTCCACCCCACTTCTGCCCAACCTCTTCGCGGGCCACCTCGGTGGCGCCCGTGAGTTCCCGTAACTTCGCCGAGATCGCGTCGACTTTTACAGTTTCAAGTGCCTCGGTTTGAACCTGCAGCTGTTTATTCGCGTTGACTCGGTCGGTTGCTACTTGAACTACAGCATTGTTCACGCCTATCTTGGCTAGGGCTTCGTCAACTTGGTGAACCGTCAGCGACTTTTCGAATGGAACACGAAAGACATTGCCTCCCTTGAAATCGATCCCATAGGTCAGGCCCCGGACTTGCGGCGTGATAGCGAGTGCGGCCGCAATGACCAATACTCCGGAAATGGTGAACCACAAACGCCTCTTGCCGATGAAGTCGATATTGAATTCACTGCGGTAGATTTTTCGAAGCACACTCCCCTGCTTGCTGCCGCCCTCTAGCGCCCTTCGCATGCCGAGTAAACGGTTCTCGGCAAAGAATCTATTTCGAGCCAACAGAGCGGCCAGTGGCCATGTGAGTGCGTATGTCACGAACAGGTCAAGAGTGGTAGCCATTCCCAAGGCAAGGGCGAACCCCCTAACCGAACCAACCGCCAAGAGGTAGAGAACAACAGCGGCCAGAATGGTTACGAGGTTGGCAGTGGCCATCGTGCGCCATGCATGTTTGAAACCTCGATCGATGGACGAAGGCAGACTCCTGCCAAGATGCACCTCCTCTTTGACGCGTTCGAAGAAGACGATGTAAGAATCGGTGGCAATGCCAACGGAAACGATGAGGCCTGCGATCCCAGCAAGGGTTAGGTTCCACCCGATCGTCGCGCCAAACATGACCACCAGCCCATAGATGATGGCGGAAAACACGACAAGTCCGATCCACGTTTGCAAACCAAGTGTTCGATAGAAAAGCAATACGTACAAAAAGACCAAGACGAGGCCAAGTGCCCCTGCGATCAACCCCGCACGAAGGGAATCGCTTCCCAGTGTGGGGCTTACGATACGCACTTCGGAGCGCTCCAATTTCACAGGCAAAGCGCCGGCGGTCAGCACGAGGGCAAGGTCTTTGGCTTCGGCCTCCTTGAAATTCCCCGTGATCTGCGTGGGCTGAGAGCCGCTTATGCCTTCATCGCACTTGACGTCTTCGCCCACCTGGGGACTCGACTCAACCACGTCATCGAGCACCACCGCGATCTGGCGGGTTGGCCCTTGCTGACAAGCAAGTCGTCCGGTGAAGGCCTGCCACTTGGCGCCTCCTGCCTTGTCGAATGACAAGGACACTGTCCAAGCCCCCCCAACACTTCCCGTATCAAGTACGGCAGTTCCACGGCGAACATCGGCACCGGTTAACTCCGCCGGCCCAAGCCGAAAGCGAGTCTTGCCTTTGTCTTCTCGTATCACCTCGACCTTTGGGTCGTCTGTTTCGGTCACCGTTGCGCTCGCGTACGCAGGATCATTTGGCGAAATGGTTGCTTGAACCTGTCGAAACTGAAGCTGAGCTGTTTTACCCAAAAGCTCAAGAAGCTTTTCAGAATCGCCAGTCTTTCCCGCAAGTTGGATGAGTACGTTGTTCTCGCCTTCGCGAGAGATCTCGGGTTCGAGGGTGCCGAATGCGTCGATGCGTTTACGCAGCACGGTGATGGTCTTATCGAGTATCTCGGGGCGAGTGTCTGGTGGCGCGGTCAGAGTCACGGAAAGCCCACCTTGAAGGTCAAGTCCTAGTTTGGGTTTTCGTCCTTGAACAATGACCGTACCCAACAGCGCCCCGGCAATGATTAGAACAAAAAGTATCGAGTACACATGGCGGCGGGTTTTCACGCATCGAGCCTATCTGCATCTGGAACCTCAGGTGCCGCTTCTTCGATCTTGCGTGATATTGCTTGACGGGCAAACCTAACTACCGTTCCCGGTGCAATCTCTACGCTAAACATCATGTCGTCCATCGTTCGAACGTGGCCATATAGGCCGCCTATGGTGACCACTTCGTCGCCAACCTCGATGCTGGACACCAATGCTTGATGCTGTTTTAGTCGCCTCTGTTGAGGCCTGATCACCAACACATACAAAACGACGACCATAAGGACGATGATGATTAAGCTTGATGAATCCATGGATTAATTTCCTTTCGAATACGCTAAGACTACCGGCTCGCGAACCTAGAGATTAAAGCAACCGTTCAGCTGATGGGGGGAATCCAAGATGTTCATAGGCTGACGGGGTAGCCACGCGGCCACGTGGCGTGCGAAGTATGAAGCCTTTGCGCAATAGATAAGGCTCATAAACATCCTCCACCGTTTCCTGCTCCTCGCCCACCGAAACAGCCAAAGTGCTGAGCCCAACCGGACGCCCTCCGAAACGCTCGACCAACACCAACAGAATGGCTTTGTCGACTTTATCGAGACCCTCCTCGTCGACCTCGAAAAGCCGCAGAGCATCGACTGCCACCTCAAGCGTGATCTTCCCATCAGCTCGAACCTGAGCATAATCTCGAACTCGTCGTAAAAGTCGGTTGGCTACGCGCGGCGTACCGCGCGACCGCGAAGCGATCTCGACAGCTGCATCGGCGTCGATAACGAGATCCAGGATCTCAGCTGAGCGCTCGACGATCGTCACCAATTCCGGAGTTTCGTAAAAGTCGAGTCGCCCAACGAAGCCGAAACGATCGCGAAGCGGCGAGGTTAGCAGTCCTGTGCGCGTGGTAGCGCCGATCAAGGTGAACGCAGGCAGTTCAAGTCGGATCGACCTTGCCGCCGGCCCTTTCCCGATGATGATGTCGAGCTGGCCATCTTCCATGGCCGGGTACAAGATCTCTTCAACGACGCGAGGAAGACGATGTATTTCGTCTATGAACAACACGTCGTACTCTTCGAGATTGGTGACTATGGCTGCAAGGTCACCCGCCCGCTCAAGTGCAGGTCCGGAAGTAACTTTCATGCCGGCCCCCAACTCCGAAGCGACGATGTGGGCAAGAGTGGTTTTGCCGAGCCCTGGGCTGCCCGCGAACAAGATGTGGTCAGAGGCCTCACCGCGGCTTTTGGCTGCATCTAGGATGATCTTCAGGTGCTCTTTCGTCGCAGATTGACCTATGAACTCATTCAGGTTGCGAGGGCGCAGCGACCGCTCCGCTAGTAACTCCTCTTCTTCAACGCTTGGGTTCATCAAGCCGGAATTCATACTCGCGACAATTCCTTGAGGGCCGCTCTCACCATGTGTTCCACCTCGACCGCTTCGTCGCCTACTCGGTCGAGCACCCCACGTAACTCAGCCTGCGTATAACCCAGGCCCACCAACGCTTCGCGCACCTGCGCCACCTTGCTGCCCGCAGGCGAGGTAGAAACGGTGCCGGTTGCGAGCTTGTCTTTCAACTCCAAGATCATTCGCTGTGCCAATCGTTTACCGACACCGGCTACCGCCGTTAGAGCATCGACATCATCGCCAGACACTGCGCGTACTAAAGACGCTGCATCGATACCAGAAAGGATCGACAGGGCCAGTTTTGGCCCAACTCCCGTGACTGTGATAAGCGTCCTGAAGAGCTCACGCTGTGGCGATGATTCAAACCCATACAGGGTCATCGAATCCTCGCGAACGACCATGTGGGTGATGATCCTCGCCGCGCCACCGACTTTCCACTGCGCTACCGCCGAGGTTGGAGCAAGGACGAGATAACCAACACCAGCCACTTCCACCTCGACACCATCCGCCCCGATCTGGGTGACGGTACCGTTCAATGACGAGATCATCCGGCCACCTGCTTAAGACGCGCAAAGCCTCGATTATTCAGGTGAGTTATGGCGATAGCCAAAGCATCCGTTCCATCAGGAAACTTCGACTGACCCAACTGGCCCGATGAACGCAGCAGCCGATCGACCATGAAACTCACCTGTTCTTTCGTTGCTCCGCCAACACCAACCACCGACTGCTTCACTTGCGCGGCACTGTATTCATGAACCTGCAGTTGGGCACCGCCAGCCACAAGCTGCGCCACGCCCGCTGCTTGGATAGCCCCAACGGCGGTGCGCCTATTTAGGTTCAAGAAGACCCGTTCGATAGCAACGCTAGATGGGCAATGGGTTTGCACGATCACATTCAGTTTAGAAAAGATGATGGCCAACCGATCGGACACCGCGAGCCCAGGATCAGTCTCGATAACACCACTATCAACATGAGTTAGAACACTGCCTTGCTCTTCGACGAGCCCGAAACCCATCCTGGTTAACCCGGGATCGATCCCCAAGACCCGGTACCTACGCTTGTCCAAAACCTAACCCTCCCAAATCGAACAGATGTTTGGACTAAATGATAGCCACTGGATGAGACAAGGTGTGGATTTACGCCTAGGCCCCTTTACGAGGTCTGACCTCGTAAAGGCTAGCCAGCCACTTGTGCCATTACTTCGTCTGGGATGTCGAAGTTGGCGTAGACCTCCTGAACGTCGTCTGAATCTTCGAGGGCGTCCATCAGACGGAGGACCTGTTGAGCGGTTGATGCTTCAAGCGCCACCGTTGAACTGGGCTGCATGGTCATCTGCGCTGACTCGATGGGTATCTCTGCGTCTTCGATGGCCTTGCGCAACCCCTGCAAGACCGTTGGATCACACACGACCTCCCATGAGTCTCCGTCTGGATGAATGTCTTCCGCACCAGCCTCAAGCGCTACCGCGAGAAGTTCGTCCTCGGGCACCGTTGAGGGAACCAATACGATTCCGCGTTTGGTGAACATCCATCCAACCGAGCCGGGCTCACCGAGTGTTCCGCCGTTCTTGGTAAAGATCTTGCGCACCTCGGCTGCCGCGCGATTGCGATTGTCGGTCATGACGTCGAGCAAGACGGCAACGCCTCCGGGGCCATAGCCCTCGTAGGTAAGGGTCTCGTATTTCACGCCTTCGAGTTCGCCGGTGCCGCGCTTTATCGCACGTTCGATGGTGTCATTGGGCATCGAGGCATCCCGCGCCCTGGACACTGCATCTCCAAGCGTTGCGTTGGCATCGATGTTGCCTCCACCATCGCGAGCGGCGACCTCGACCATTCGGATCAGTTTCGCAAACAACTTTCCGCGCCGAGCATCGACAACGGCCTTCTTGTGCTTGGTCGTAGCCCACTTCGAATGGCCTGACATCAAACAGCCTTGACTAAAGAATGAACGAAGTATTGATGGATACGAAAGTCGCCAGACAGTTCAGGATGAAACGTTGCAACCATGATGTTTCCATCGACGACTAGGACCGGCTGATCGGCCCACCATGCCAGAACTCGGGCCGCATCTGAAACTCGATTGATGACAGGAGCGCGGATGAAAACGGCTTCGATCGGTCCGCCTTTGATGTCCGCCACTTCCAGTACGGCCTCGAATGATTCGGCCTGACGTCCATACGCATTGCGTTCGATATCCATGTCTAAAACACCCAGAGGCTGTTCGCCATCGCTAGTCTCGGTGGCGATCACTATCGCACCCGCACACGTTCCAAAGACAGGCAATCCGTCGCCGATCAACTTCACCAACGTATCCCTTAAGTCATAGCGGTCGATGAGTTTCAACATCGTCGTCGATTCGCCACCCGGTATGACCAGAGCGTCCGCGGACTCTAGTTCTGAGCGATTTCGCACTTCGAAGGACTCGTACCCGCAACCCGTGAGGGCTTTTATGTGCCTTTCGAAATCACCTTGCAGAGCCAAAACTCCGATAGGCATGGTCACCACCCGCGCCCTGCGAGCCTTTGATCATCAGGGATATCGCGAAGGTCAAGTCCGCGCATAGGTTCGCCGAGACCGCGCGATACCTTCGCAAGAACATCGGGATCGTTGAAATAAGTTACTGCCTCGACACACGCACGCGCACGAACCGCGGGATCTTCGCTTTTGAATATCCCTGAACCGATGAATACTCCTTCGGCCCCCAATTGCATGACCAGCGCGGCATCGGCGGGCGTTGCCACTCCACCAGCGCAAAACATAACAACAGGCAGACGTCCAACCTCTGCGACTTCTTTGACGAGGTCATACGGCGCGCCCAACGTCTTGGCTTCAGTCATCAGCTCTTCATCAGGAAGATTGCTAAGGCGTCTGATAGTGCCAAGGATGGTTCGAAGGTGCCTGACCGCTTCGACGATATTGCCCGTTCCTGCTTCACCTTTAGATCGGATCATCGCGGCCCCCTCGCCTATGCGACGTAATGCCTCGCCAAGGTTGGTGGCGCCGCATACGAACGGGATCGTGTAATCCCATTTGTCGATATGAAAACTCTCATCGGCCGGTGTAAGGACTTCCGACTCATCGATGTAGTCGACTCCGAGCGACTGCAATATCTGCGCTTCGGCGAAATGCCCGATGCGGGCCTTAGCCATGACTGGGATGGTCACCGATTCCATGATTTCAACGATCTTGTTGGGATCAGCCATGCGAGCGACCCCTCCCTCTTTGCGGATGTCCGCAGGGACGCGTTCCAAAGCCATGACCGCCACCGCTCCCGCATCTTCGGCGATCTTGGCCTCATCAGCGGTTGTGACATCCATGATGACGCCGCCCTTCAACATCTCAGCCAATCCACGCTTTACGCGTGCGGTTCCACGTTCGACCACTTGGGCAACCTTTCGCTTGGAAAAGACAATTCTATCGGGGAGCCTAGAATCTGGCCTGTGAACAGATACCTGCTGATCGCTTTGCTGCTGTTTGGGTCTGCATGCGCCGATAGCGACCTGCCCATCATCGATCGCGAAGAGGCACCTCCGGGTCAACGTCCGTTGACGGTGCAAACGAGCCCATCAGCCGCTGGAGCAGCGTCGCCTGTGGCATCTTCCTTCCAACAGATCGAAGTGGCGCACGGCTTGAAGATCCCCCTTGCCATCGTCTTCGCCAAGGACGGGCGGGTCTTCTTCGCAGAGGCGAAAGAGGGCAATGTCAGGGTGATCGACCCGGTCAAGGGCCTGCTGCCTGAACCTGTTGCCCACTTCGACGTATCGCAGCAAGGTGAATTTGGCCTGGTGGGTTTAGCGCTTGATCCGTCCTTTTCCGACAATCGGCGCATGTACGCATATCTGACCGACCCAAATCCCGACGGCAGCGCCAAAGGAAATCGCGTCGCACGTATGGTTGTGAACAACAATCGCGCCGAAGACATCACGACGATAATCGGCGACATCCCGCCGTCTGGTAATAAGCATGTAGCCGGAAGGATGGCCTTCGGATCCGACGCGATGCTTTACGTCGCGATTGGCGATACTCAAAGGCCAGACCAAGCGATGGATCCAAATTCGGTCGTGGGCAAGATCCTTAGAGTGACGACAGATGGCACCGCTGCCCCAAACAATCCTTTCCCGGGTTCGCGCGCCTTCGCGGTTGGCTTCCGAAACCCATTTGGAATCGCGTTTGATCCCGGTACCGGCCGATTGTTCGGCGTTGACAATGGACCGACAACCTTCGATGAAGTCAACATCATTGAGGCTGGCGGAAATTATGGGCATCCGACGGCATGGGGGCCGAGCGGGGGCCGCTTCAAGGAACCTGTTTGGAATTCGGGCCACGATTCGCACGGTATGAGTGGAATCACAGTCGTCCGAGCGTCACCGATCGCGGGACTTCGAGACCGTGTTCTGTTCTGTTCATTCGACAACACCACCTTGCATAGCCTTCGGTTGATGAATGACGGAAGCGTTGGCCCCGATGAGCCGATCACTAGCGTCGCGTGCTCTTTAGATGTGGCGGCGTCGCCTGAGGGCATCGTTTACGTCGCCCATGGGGACAAAATAATCAAATTGATCCCGAGTTAAGCAGGGATTTGCCTTTGGACGTCGAATGTCTACGTGAACGACCTCCATTAGAGGAAACATTGAAAGAGACATTGAAGGAGAAAACATGAAGATCACCAAGTTGCGCACGATGGCAGCGTTTGCTGCCGTTTCGGTAGGACTAGTGTTGACCGTACCCGTGATGGCTAATGGCCCAGCCGTACCTCCATGTAGCGACGGCACGGATAACGCCATCCCGTTCTCCATAACCGTTAACGGCGAGACCGCAACGGGGCGTTATGCGTTGCCAGCCACCACAGCAACCGACATCGTAGTGATGGCACATGGCTACGGCCACACGACTTCCTCTTGGGTAGAGCATATGAAGAACACCGCGGCTCGCGGAGCGATCGTTGTTGCCATGGACTACCGCGGAACCACCGTCACGGGAACCAACCCCGATGGCACCCAGATTTCACGAGGGTGGCCAGCGAAAAAGGGCGCCGAAGACCTGGTCGCTGCTGCTCAGTTCTTCCTTGATGCCTGCGGCGACAAGACCGTGACCGCATTCAGCGTAAGCATGGGCGGCAACATGGCCGGCTTGGCGATCGCCTCTTCGTCGATATTCGACTACTGGTTCGACATCGAAGGCGCAGTCAACGTTGTAGAGACTTACTCGGGGGCACGGTCTCTACGCGCCTCGGGCAATGCATTCGCAGGCAACGCCACAGTTGACATCGAGACCGAGATGGGTGGGCCCATCGAGCAGTACCCGGCTGTTTACGCCGAGCGAGCAGTCATGACCCATGTATCGGAAATCGCCTCGACGCTGGACGGGGCGGTGATCGTGCACGGCATCGAAGATGGACTCGTGCCATACAACCAATCACGCGAGATCCTTGCGGGACTTAGGTCGCTCGGCCTCGCGGTCGACGACTACAGCATCGCGAGAAAGGGTCCGGGCTCGGAGGGCGGAACGACGATCTCGAGTTACGTCAACGGATCGCTATCGCCTTTCGCCGGCCATGCATCTGAGAAAAGCCAAACACACATCGTCATGAAGCAAACACACATCGTCATGAAGACTGGACTCAACGCACTGTGGGACTTCCTAGCCAACGGCACCACCCCCGCATGCCGCAGCGCTTTGGTCGACGGCGATTCTGGCACGGTTAGCAGCGGCCCGGCCTGCTAACTATCCACATAAAAGGGGCGGCTAGAAGGATACGACCCGGTCGGCTTCGGCGATCAGTTTTGCCACATCGGGTGGAGTAACCCAAGTTGCATTGAGCACTGCGATCGATTCATCGGTCGCCCCACGGGCGACGGCGCACGCTTTTCAGACGTAGACAGGTAGTTGATGCTCTACAACTTTGTTTAAGAGTTCGGTCAAGGAAGGCAGTCCAAGCCCAGTCACCTGACTCGCAGCATCGCCAACAATCAGTTCGGCCGCATCTCCGGCAAGGACGATGCTGACCTGTTGGCCGATAGCCGCGGAGCCATTCGCTGCCAAATGAAACGGAATCGAAGCGCGAGTGGGATCACCGGTACCAGTCGAAGCGATGTATAGGACCTTCATGAGAGAGTCACTTTACGCTCTTGCGGGATCAGGTGGATCCAGGTCCTGCCTGGTATAAGGGTGATAGGCCTTCCCGTCGCATCAAACAATTGAGTCTTGGCGCTCAATGAAGGGCGTTTCCACGTCCCGGTAAACGACCTTCCCGCGTACACGACCACCGCTTCGCCTTCACCTACGACTGCTATCTCTGGAGAAAAGTTGCCTGCAGCGTCTCGGATAGTTCCCTGCGTGACCCTTACCTTGAGCAAAACAACGTTCGTAGCGCTCAACTGGGCCCCCGTTACCGAAACGTGCGGAGTCTCTCCGTGCGAACGTAGATATGAATTCGAGGCGGCATCGAATGTGTATTTCACAGCGTTGGTTTTGCCGGAATAATCGAACTGAACCGTGGCAGTAACCGCAGCGCCTGCAGGAAGTGGTTCGGCCGCCTTTAGGATCAGGCCAGATTTCGGCGCCCCTCGCACAGAAGAAGCGTCCGAAAGTTCACGTAGCTTCTGAGTGGTTGAGAAAAGATCAGACGGAGCGGGCCTCCCCTTCTCCCGACGATAGGCCTCGCCGTGATTGCCATGTCTAAGCGCAGTGATTCCCGGGGTTCTAGAGATCTTTTCCTTCACCAGAGGGTTGCCACCAGAGAACGCGAACAATACCGGTGCGTACTCCAGCAAGATATCGGGATCAACCATTCGTGCGCTGCGGACGGGACCAAGCGGATCGGCATCCGAGCAGTGGAACATCGCAAGGAAACGGGTAACTCCACCTTCGGCTAGTTCTTCATAAACGATGTCGGCATGTTCAAGTCCTGCCTGCGGGCGCGACTTAGTCGAGTTCTCTATCTTGACGCCAAGCGCGGGACGATCGATATCGAATTCCTTGGAAGTTTCAACCCCCGTCAATGGACAAATGACCGGGACTG
>JBDSRR010000231.1:0-2855 GCA_039929185.1 Actinomycetota bacterium | reverse complement strand
GTTTGTCACGGAGTCATGCTGAAACTCGCTCCGCACGTAACGATCATCGACGTAACGCATGGCATCAAACCGCAGAGTGTTCGCGAAGGTGCCATGGTGCTTGCCCACGCGGTTGCTTATATGCCGGTTGGTTCTATCCATCTCGCCATCGTCGATCCTGGAGTTGGCACAACCAGCCCGGCGATGATCGTTACTACTGCTGATGGATCGGTGCTCGTGGGGCCAGACAATGGAGTGTTGTCTATGGCGGCTGCGCGCCTTGGTGGTGCCAAGGCATGCTATGAGATAACAAATCCGAACCTGATGCTGCCCGAACCTTCGCGCACTTTCAAAGGGCGCGACATATACGCCCCCGCCGCTGCCCATCTCGCCTGCGGCATCGCGCCTGTGGAGTTCGGCCGGGAGATCGCTGTCGACAGCATCGTTGGGTTAACCATCGCTGAGCCGCGCCGACACGACGACCATTTTCATTCGACGGTTCTTCATGTCGATCGTTTCGGCAATCTGCAATTGAATCTTTCTTCCGACCAAATGAGCGACATCGGCCTTTCGGTTGGATCGATGATCGAAGTGAGGATCGAGGGCCATCGCGGGTTGGTAACCTATGGCGAGGCCTTCGGGTCAGTTCCGCAGGGCGAGTTGGTGGTTGCTAAAGACTCCTACGGCCTGATGGCTGTATCGGTTAATCACGGAAGCGCTGCAGAACGCCTAAAGGCGGCGCTCGGCTCTTCGGTGATAGTTGGCCCACCGGGATCTGGGGCAGAGGAATAGTTTTATGGGTAAACGAGTTCTCATCACCGGCGCTTCAAGTTTTCTTGGCGTTCGCCTGGCCGAAGCTTTAGCGGGCCATCCTTCTGTGTCTGAGGTCATCGGGGTCGATGTTCGTCCCCCCAAACTCAAACACGACAGGTTCGAGTTCATCAGGGCGGATATCCGCAGCCCTTTGATATACCGAGTCTTGACCACCGCAGAGCCCGATACAGTCGTACATGCCGACATCACCTCGCGGCCTGGTCGTGCTGGGGGCCGCTCGGCGCAGAAAGAACAAAACGTCATCGGGACCATGCAGTTGCTTGGCGCATGTCAGCGCGCCGAATTCGTGCGCAAGGTAGTTGTCCGTTCCTCAACCGCCGTTTACGGCAATGGGTCGACGGACCCCTCGATCCTTCGCGAAGATTGGTCAAGCCGCGCCCTGAATCTGCCCGGGTATTCCAAGGACGTCTTCGAGGCAGAACAGTTCGCGCGAGACTTCGGTCGACGGCGCCCCGATGTTTCACTAACGATCCTAAGGATGGCCAATATCGTTGGACCAACCGCAGAAACTTCCATGACGCAATTCTTTTCGCTGGCTTTGGTACCAACCGCCCTGGGCTTCGATCCTCGATTGCAGTTGCTCCACGAGGATGATGCCATCGAGATCCTTCGTCGGTCAGTGACCCAAGAACGTCCTGGAGTTTTCAACGCTGCTGCCGACGGAGTCATCTATCTATCCCAAGCGATAAGGATCGCTCGTCGACTTCCGCTGCCCTTGATCCCAGCGCTGGCCACCATCACTGGTGACTTGCTTCGACGCGCTGGCGTGGTTGATTTTCCAACCGACCAGATCAGTCTGATAGTTCACGGCAGAGTGGTTGACAATACCCGCCTCAAAAAACTGTTCGGTTACGTGCCTCGTTATACGACTGGGCAGGCCTTCCGCGATTTCGTGGCGGCGCGCGGCGACAACGTGTCAGGCCCGAGAGCATTGGTTGATTGGGAAAAGGAACTGTACGGTTTGTTGTCTTCCTCGAAGTCATTGAGAGCGATCCGATGATTCAGCTAGAACCGAAAGAGCGCTGTAGAGCCATAACTTCTGCAAGTCGGAGATGTAGAAACTTTGCTGTAGACGAACGTGGATTCTGTCGCATCCATGCGGGGCCACGTCGCATGACCGCTGCAAGCAAGCCCGACCAACGCCCACCAGAAGGCATCTTGGTTGAACGGATCCAGGGGTTCATCGACTTTGCGCGCAGACGTTTGCTTGGCGATTACGAAGTTGATGAGTTCGGGTTCGATCTGGAACTAACCGAGGAATTGCTGTACCCCATCGCCATGGGCTTGTACCGTCACTGGTGGAGGGTGACGACCATAGGTGTAGAAAATGTTCCATCCCGCGGTGCTGGGTTGTTGGTGGCGAATCACTCTGGAACCCTTCCGTGGGACGCATTGATGATGAAATTCGGCTTACTCGGGGAACATCCGGCTCGTCGGCACGTCCGGTTGTTAGCGGCCGACCTTGCGGTTTCGATGCCGTTCGTTTCTCATCTGGCGCGAAAGAGCGGCAACACGGTAGCCATCGAAGAAGATTCGCTGCGCTTGCTGCGCGCGGGCGAGCTGGTAGGAGTGTTCCCCGAAGGTTATAAGGGGGTCGGCAAACCATTTTCGGAGCGCTACAAACTTCAAAGGTTTGGCCGAGGCGGTTTCGTCGAGGTCGCTTTGCGGGCGAAGGTGCCCATCGTTCCAGTGGCCATAGTGGGGGCCGAGGAGATTTATCCCATGATCGCGAACTTGAAACCGTTGGCGCGATTGTTTGGTTTCCCGTACTTCCCCATCACGCCGTTCTTTCCAGCACTTGGGGCCCTCGGGATGATTCCGCTGCCGTCGAAGTGGATGATTGAATATGGAGAACCGATATCCACCGAAGACTATGCCCCCGATGCTTTTGAAGACACGATGGTTGTGTTCGACCTAACCGACCGGGTCCGAGATGCTGTCCAGCAGATGCTGACCCGCAATCTTGCCGCTCGCAAGGGTGTGTTCAGCTAGTGGGGGATCTCCGACATGATCTTGACCCCGTAGATGCCCGCGATGACTAT
>JBDSRR010000230.1:0-3737 GCA_039929185.1 Actinomycetota bacterium | reverse complement strand
GACTGGCTAAGGTCACCCTCGGCCAAGACGAGGCCGACTCGCTTCGAAGCGACGGCCTTTTGGATCACGTGCATGACGTTGCTTGCCTTCTAATAGCGGCCGAACAATCTGGCATCACGCGGGCAGTCATGCAGATGAGCATCGAATATGCGAAGACCCGCCACCAGTTCGACAAACCGATAGGGGTCTATCAGGGGGTTTCGCACAAGATCGTAGACATGTACACGGGGGCCGAACATGCCACTTCGCTGCTATACAAAGCGGCCTGGGCAGCTCACGATGCGCCTTCCGAGGCTGGACTGTCTGCGTGGACTGCGAAAGCCTGGGCAGACGAGGCCGCATTTACGGCGACTGCTTCTGCCATCCAAGTCCACGGCGGGATAGGTTTCACTTGGGAGCATGATCTGCATCTGTTCTACAAGAGGGCGCGGTCGAACCGGGTGCTGTTCGAAGGGCCGGGTTCCCTGAAACAGCGCATCTCGCAGCATGTCCACGGCCCCCGCGAGGTTCGCGTCGATTAGCACGTGACACGTGCATTCTGACGCGAACGTCTTCTCCGAAGTCTTCCTCTCCTGCGTCATCGTTAAGCCCTACGGGTTAATCTGGCATCATGTTTGAGGAGTTCACCGATCGCGCCCGAAAGGTCGCCGTTCTAGCTCAGGAGGAGGCTGGACCTTCTAGATTCATCCAAAGCCACCATCTTCTTCTGGCGATACTTACCGAAGGTCAAAGCGTGGCAGCTAGCGCGTTGGTCAACCATGACATCCAGCGCGAAACCGTGTTGCGACTTGCCCGCGAGCAACATGCCGCCGAGGACCACGACCCTGATTTGCTGATCTCGTTCAGTGCCGTGGCAATTGAGGCGATCAACCTTGCGAGGTCGCAGATGCGAGCTTTGAGTCATGAGTTCATCGCGCCAGAGCACCTGCTGCTCGGCTTGGTGGCCCTCGAAAATGGCATGGCCTCTTCCGTGCTTGGTCAACTTTCGACTGCGGGTCTAAGGGATGAGGTTATCGATCAGATGACCACCGCTGTAGGCGTCCCTGGCCATCTTGGTGCCTGCGGTCGATGCGGAGCATCGATCGTCAACTTTGGCAAGGTAGAAGAAGTGGCACTTCATGTTGAAGATCGTTCGGACATAAACGTTTATGCCTATTTTTGTGGAGAATGTAAGTCCACATATGGTTTGGTCAAAGGAAGCCTCGACGATACCGAATCTGCCTAGGGCATTTCGGGACGCCGCTGGCGTGGTCGAACGGACCGGGCGCGGCAAGTTGCGATTCAGCGGCGATCAGTCTTGTTGGTTCTTGGATCAACTGTTAACGAATCGAGTCGAGGACCTAGGTCAAGAACAAGTTCGAGACGCCCTCTTGCTCACTCCAAAAGGCAAGATCGTAGCGACGCTCCGATTGTCTCGCCCGAACGATGATGTTTTCGCTGATGTCGACGGTGAATCTGCATCGGATCTGCTGGACTTTTTCAACTCTCGCATCTTTACGACCCGAGTCGCGATCGAAGATGTAACCCAGAGCTACGCCATCTTGTCGGTCCTTGGTCCCGATGCTGCAGGGATAGTCAACACCGCACTCCAAGGGACGCACTCTGTCGAGAACGAAAACCAATGCTGCGCGTTCACCGCGGGCACGGCGGGCGCCGCGGGCTTCTTGGTCGGCGTCGAGCGGCCCATCGGTGGTATTGACATATGGGTACGATCTGCAGAAGCACCTCAACTAGTTGCGTCGTTAACAAGCGCTGGCGCGACCCTGCTGACCGAAAGCGACCTTGGCGCGCTTCAAGTCGTCGAAGGATCGCAGGTGGCTGGGCTTGATTTCGATCAGACCTTTTTGCCCCAGGAAGCTGGACTGGAAAGGGCGGTTCATTTCAACAAGGGCTGTTACTTGGGCCAAGAGTCCGTAGCCATGGCTCAGCGAGGGTCGGTCAAACGCAAACTGCGCCATCTCCGTTTCCATTCGGAGCCGATCGCACCCCAGATTCGCGTTGCGAGAGATGAAGATCGTTACTTCGGCATCAGCGCGGTGAAGACATCTGTCGTCGTGGGGTCCGAAACCCTTATCGGCGAGACCCTTGCAACTGTGATGGAAATGCCGGGCAGCGTGGAAGGGCCGACGCCACCGAGTGCGCGCGAGTTGCGAGAACGTCTGCAGGCCGAACGATGACCCGACGCAGCGCATTTTGGACAGGAGCCCTTGCGATGGGGTTTTCGCTAGTCATCATCTACACGATCGGCGGATTCTTCATGGTCGCATTTCCGCCGGCGCGAATCGCCTCGATGTTTATCACCCTGACACCCGGCGATCTAGCTACTCTGATGATCGAAGCGTTTGGACATTGGGCGATCGCAGGCCTTGCTGTAGCAGTCACCATCGCTACGATCGCAGTTGGTGGTTTTGGCGGTATCTACATCAACAAGGCGATGACGGATGGATCCAAAGTGAAACGCGCTCTTGGGTTTAGTGCCGCATTCGTCCTGGTCGCGCTGGCGCTCGCCACAGTGTCCCCAGAGGGTGCGTCTATAACCGCCGCGCTGCTATACGTCGTCCCCGCACTGATGTTTGCCAGGATGACTTCAGGAGTGCGGCTTTCATTGGCTTTCGAGCCGAAGATTCAAGGTGACCAGACACCGCTTGACGCGATCCAACGTTCGCGTCGCAGGTTCTTGGTGCGCTCGGTGGCCGCTATAGGGGGCTTGGTCATTGGTGGGGCTGCGATGTTGCGATTCATGGGTTCCAAGACTCCGGTTGACGTTGATCTCGTCGACGCGGATGTCGCTTTCATCCCGCCCCCGGAAGACGCGAACTTCCCCGTTGTACCGGGGCATAGTCCTGAGATCACCCCGATAGCGGACTTCTACAACGTTGACATCAACCCCTTCAACAAACCTCGAGTCGACCACGAGTCTTGGTTATTGAAGATCCACGGTTTGTTCGATGAACCATACGAGCTGTCGTACGGACAGCTCCAATCGCAGTTCGAAGTCGTCGAGATGGCTCACACGCTTACGTGCATATCGAACGAAGTTGGTGGCGACCTTATCTCAACTGCCATCTGGCGCGGCGTGCGATTGAAAGATGTACTTGCAAGAGGCGGGCTTAAGCAAGGAATAGTCGACATCGTTTTCAAAGGTGCCGAAGGATATACAGACTCGATCCCTCTGGCGAAGGCGTTAGAAGAAACCACTCTTGTAGTTTTTGGCATGAACGGCGAACCATTGCCCCGCGAACACGGCTTCCCTGCCCGGATCATCGTGCCAGGTATTTACGGTATGAAAAACGTGAAGTGGCTCGTCGAGATCGAGGCAGTCGACAACAACTATCAGGGCTATTGGATGGTGCGTGGATGGAGCGATGTGGCTCGGGTCAAGACAGGCTCTCGCATCGACGTTCCTTTCGACAATGCCGTCGTCCCCACCTCAACGAGGCTGGCCGGTGTCGCGTGGGCCGGTGACCGCGGGATCTTGCGTGTTGAGATATCTGAAGACGATGGAGAGTCTTGGCGCCCAGCCTTGTTAAAGCGCGAGCTTTCACCGGTGGCATGGCGCCTTTGGTCGGCTGACTTGAAACAACCAAGTGGCGTACAAGATGTTCTCGTTAGGGCAACCGATGGCGACTCTGATGTTCAAACCAGAACGCGTACGCGCCCACACCCCGATGGTGCCTCCGGGTGGCATACCATCAGTTTCAAGGTCGAATGAAACACGAATTCTTGATCGATGGGCT
>JBDSRR010000229.1:0-2491 GCA_039929185.1 Actinomycetota bacterium | reverse complement strand
GCGCGGAGGCATTGGATATAGATAGTTTCGTCCTACTAGCGCAATCGTTGAAGTGAGAGTCGAGGCGATCGCTCGCGCTAAGGTCAACCTTTGTTTGCGCGTCTTGGGAAAACGCGATGATGGGTATCACGAAGTTCGAACGGTCATGCAATCCGTTGACCTACGTGACCATCTTGCATTCGAACTTGCCGATGCAACTTCGGTCCGGATAGATGTGCCCATCCCACAACCAGATCTGGTGCGGCGGGCTCTGGACTTGTTTCGCTTGCGCACTGAAACATCGATAGAAGTAAAGGTCGATGTGGTTAAGTCGATACCGTTAGGGTCGGGACTTGGCGGAGCAAGCGCGGATGCAGCGGCGGCATTGTTGGCGATCAACCATTTGTCTGGCGACCTGCTTTCACTCGCCGAACTCGCGCGGTTAGCGGCTGAACTTGGGGCGGACGTTCCCTTCGCTCTCGTTGGGGGAGTGGCCTTGGCCACTGGGCGCGGCGACGTGATGGAACCTTTGGTCTGCCCCCTGCCGCTTTGGTGGGTGTTGGGTATGTCAGGCATAGTTTTAGAAACGGCTGCCATCTATAAGACGTACGACTCCATCGGGACGCCCGAGGCACCGGTTTGCGATCTGTCGGCCGCTTTGGCGCGAGGAGCCGTCGCCGAAGTGGCAGCCATGTTGGGCAATGATCTGCAATCGTCGGCGTTCCAAGCGGCCCCCGAACTCGAGCGACTACTTGAAGCCATGGGGACTTCAGGCGCACTGGGAGTGACCATGACCGGCAGCGGGTCCGTGATCGCAGGGCTGTGTTTGAATGAATCGCACGCCCGCGAGGTAGGGGAGGCTTCGCTGCTGGGTTTCCAAAGGGTCGAAGTCGTTGCCTCAACTAGTCTCGGAGCGCAACTCATTTGAGGACGGACTAATATCGACTTCGATTCCCAGGTCGTCCAATGGCAGGACTCTCGTTTTTGGTGCGAGCAATAGGCGTTCGAATCGCTTCCTGGGAGCAAATGGGCAAACGTCGGATCGCAGTCATCGTTCTAGCAGCCGGGCTTGGCAAACGCCTGCGCTCCACAACTGCCAAAGTCCTTCAATCGGCAGCGGGAAAGCCGCTGATACACCACGTTCTCGGTGCGATCGGGGCGATCGGTCCTGCTGAACACATATTCGTGGTCGTTGGGCATGGCAAGGAACAAGTGCGGGCATCCGTTAATGACGCTTACGACTCGATAACCTTCGTCGAACAGCCCGAACTGCGCGGAACCGCAGATGCCGTGAAGCGCTGCGCCCCCCACCTAGCAGACTTCGACGGCGATGTTCTGGTACTTCCTGGTGACACGCCTTTACTTAAGAACAAAAGCATCTCGCTGCTCCTGCAGCGGCACCGCGAAGGCCATCATCACGTTAGCCTGCTGACCGCGCACCTTCAGGATCCCTCCGGGTACGGCCGCGTGATCCGCGGCCCCGACGGCAAGGTGGACATCGTCGAAGAAGCAGATGCAAATGACGAACAAAAACGTGTCACCCTGATCTCGGGCGGGTTTTGGTGTTTCGATTCTAGGTCCTTGTTCCAAGCGCTGGACGAAGTAACCGCGAACAATGCCCAAGGTGAGTTCTATCTTCCTGATGCCGCACTTGTCATATCTCGATCACGGGGTATGTTGATTGTCGAGTTGGAAGATCCAGATGAGGTGAAGGGCGTGAACGATCGAAATCAATTAGCTGAGGCGTCGATGATCCTTCGTCGCAGGATCATCGAAGAACTGGGCCTGGCTGGTGTGACTTTCGAAGACCCAGCAACGACCTTTATCGATGAAGGCGTGACCATCGGTACCAATACCGTCATCCGCCCACTTACGTTTCTCGAAGGCACCACTACCATCGGTGCCGATTGCACGATAGGCCCGTCGACACGCATCGTCGACTCAACCATCGCCGATGGCACCGAGGTGACTTTCGCAGTCGTGAAGGGTTCGGTGGTTGGTCCAGGTTGCCAGGTCGGGCCTTTCGCCTCGATCCGGCCGGGAACTGAACTTAAACAAGGGGCCAAGGTTGGCACATTCGTGGAACTCAAGGCCACCACGGTAGGGAAGGGTTCAAAGGTCCCTCACCTCTCTTATATCGGCGACGCGACCATCGGGGCCGATGTCAACATCGGTGCTGGAACCATCACATGCAACTATGACGGCGAGACCAAGATCAAGTCGAAGACGGTCATCGAGGACGGAGTTCTGACCGGATCGGACTCGATGCTGGTTGCTCCTGTGACCCTGGGCAGAGACTCTGTAACGGCCGCGGGATCGGTGGTTACGCGCGATATCGCCCCAGGCGATGTCGTGGTTGGGGTTCCCGCCAAGCCCGTTCGCAAACGCAAGCCCAAACCCGGTTAGCATTGTCCTAATGGAGATTGGCGTGAAGAAACGGGCGATGCTTTTTTCGGGCACCGCCAACCGTCCTCTTGCCGAAGAGATCGCAGCCCATCTGGGAATGCGCCTC
>JBDSRR010000228.1:0-2451 GCA_039929185.1 Actinomycetota bacterium | reverse complement strand
TCGTTGTCGATGAGATTGTTATCGATGAGATCGTCGCCGAGCAGGTCGAAGAAGCACCGGTTGTGGCATCGCAAGAAGCAGAGGTAGCGTTGGAACTTGACCCTGAGCCAACACCAGAATCTGAGCCCGACGTTAAGCCCGAGCCGAAACTCGAAGGCGAACTGCTTGATTCTTCACCATCGGATTCCGAAGAGTCTCTTGAATCGATCCTCGAAGACATGAAGCGAGACCGTACCAGCGGTTGAAACTCATCGGACTTACGGGGGGGATCGCATCAGGTAAATCCACCGTGGCTTCGATGTTGCGCGAAAAGGGTGCGATCGTCCTGGACGCCGACATCATCGGGCATGAGGTGTATGAACGTGACCAACCCGCTTACGCGCTTGTGGTCGATCGGTTCGGCGAAGGTGTGGTGGCTGCTAACGGAAGTATCGATCGTAAGGCTCTTGGTGAAATCGTTTTCAACGACACTGAAGCTCGATGTGATCTAGAGGCGATCGTTCACCCTGAGATTTTCCGCGAGATCGCTGCCCGCATCGCCGAGCGAATCACTACCGACGACTTGGTAGTTGTCGATGCCCCACTGATAGTCGAAACACTCGGCCCAGGCAGAGCGGGGCCACTGGAACTAGATGCTCTGGTGGTTGTATCGACTTCACCGCAAGATCAGATCGAGCGATTAGTGCGAGATCGGACCATGACGCCCCATGATGCCCGCACGCGGATCGATGCTCAGGCCCCCCTGGAATCTAAGATAGCTGCCGCCGACTACGTGATTCACAACCGGGGCGATCTAGAAAATCTGCGGGCTTCGGTAGATCTGTTTTGGGTCGATGTACAGGAATCTGACGACGGCAACATCCGAATCGGCTAGGTTTTCCCAATGAATCGAAGCCTCACCCTCGTTAGGGCGAACCTGGTTCTCGTAGCATTGTTGGTGCTGCATGACCTCGATCACGTCAGGCAGGGACGCAGCATCGCGCTGCCGGTCATCGCTGTCGGCCTCGTTGGGTTGTTGGCCACGATTGGTTGTCTCGTTCTTGCGGCGGTTGGGCATCCCTTGGCACCGCAGGTATCTCTTCTGGTTGGCGTTGGCAATGTCGTGGGGTTCGCAGCGATACACATCCTCCCGCGGTGGAGCGTATTGAGTGATCCATATCCGGATGTCCCGGTCGATGCAATTTCATGGCTCGGCCTTGCCGCGACCATGTTCGTCGCATTCATGGTCGGCCTGATCGGAGTCAACGCGATCCGTCATAGGCAGTCAGGTGTAACGTAGGGGCGGTTAACTCCCGGGATGGAGGATCTTCTGAACCAACCTCTGAACCAACATTGAGTGGGATTAGGTCAGAATGGCGAGGTGCGCGAGTCTCCGACTGGAGCCATAACTTTCCTCTTCTCTGACACTCTCCATTATCCATACCCAAGTAAATTCGACCCCAAGTAAATTCGACGCCAAGAGGAATATTCCTGCCCGGCTGGGAGAAATACGTTTATCGGGAGGAGAGGGACGCTGCCGGAGATTAACTCCTACGGCCATCTGGGAAGCGGTTGCCCCCGACTTATGTCTTCGCCGAATGACCTTCTTGGGCAGTTGGAGTCCGAGGAATCTGGCCGACGCGAACTCTAAGTTTGTGAAATAGCCTGGGGCTATGCGATTCAAGGCTGTATTTTTCGATGCTGGCGATACTTTGTTGGCCGCCCATCCGTCATTTCATGAGCTCTTCGCACTCACGCTTGCGGGTCAGGGACAGCCCGTAACCGCCTCTGATGTTGAGAGCGCCTTCACGGCTATAGCTCCTTCCTTCACTGAGGTATTGGACAAACTTGGGACAAGTGAGTGGTCGACATCAAAGGAGGTCTCTCGCAAGTTCTGGCGCGGCGTCTACCACAATGCCTTCGAACATCTGGGGGTTACGGACCCAGACGACGAACTTGCTGATGCCTTGTACGAGCGGTTTACAAGGTATGAGTCCTATCGCCTGTTCCCTGATGCGCTTCCTGCGCTTGAAGCCATCAAGGCTGCCGGGATAACGGTTGGGCTAATCTCAAATTTCGAAGATTGGCTTGAAGGCATGCTTATCGAGATGGAGATCGCTCACGTTTTTGATCTCATGGTCATTTCTGGCAAGGTTGGGCTCGAGAAGCCTGATCCAGCGATCTTCCGCATGGCATTGGATCGCGCGGGAGCCTCTGCTGACGAGTCGATGTATGTGGGTGACCATCCCAGAGTCGATGCCCAGGCGTCAGCAGCTGTCGGAATGACTTCGGTGTTGATCGACCGCAAGGGACGCAACCGCGATTTCGAAGGTCAGCGCATCGAATCGCTTTACGAATTGATGCCGATGCTTGGAATCTCTTAGTGCCTGAGTTCAAGATCGTCTCGCCGTTCGACCCAAGCGGTGATCAACCGGCTGCGATCGAGGCTTTGAGTTTGGGTCTTAACCAGGG
>JBDSRR010000227.1:0-2177 GCA_039929185.1 Actinomycetota bacterium | reverse complement strand
TAGTCGCCGCAAGTGCCCCCGACTTGCTCGTTCTTGATGTCACGATGCCGGTGATGGATGGCTTCCAAGTCGTTGAGGAATTGCGAAGTAGACCAGAAACCGCTGGGTTGCCTGTGATCTTGCTGACTGCCCTTTCCTCCAACGAAGAAATTTGGGCAGGTTGGAACAAGGGCGTCGACTACTACATGACGAAACCCTTTGACATCCAGGAATTGATCCGCTTTATCGATTACATCTTTAACGAGCCGAACAAAAACGAACCGCCTGTAGTCTAGGTAATCGATCAGCGATGACAGAGGACCAAAGGTGGATGGCTCTAGCGCTAAGACTGGCGCAAAAGGCGGTTGGCAGTGCGAGTCCGAACCCATCTGTCGGTGCTGTTGTTGTCGCACGAGGTCAAGCCGTAGGTAAAGGTTGGAGCAGCCCCCCGGGGGGGCCACACGCCGAGGTAGTTGCCCTTGATATGGCAGGGAAAGCCGCTATAGGTGCCACCCTCTATGTCACTTTGGAGCCGTGCGTTCATGTAGGTCGGACCCCGCCTTGCACCGATGCCATCGTGCGATCCGGGGTAAAGCGTGTCTTTGCCGCTTTGAAAGACCCTGATCAACGCGTCTCCGGTAAAGGCTTTTCTACTCTCAAGTCTGCGGGGATCGACGTGCAGATCGGCTTGCTGTCTGACCAGGCGACGCTGGTACATGAGGCGCACGTCTTACACCGCACGCTTGGCAGACCTTTCGTGACCTACAAGGTCGCCTCAACACTGGATGGACGCGTTGCCGCTGTCGACGGTTCGTCTCGTTGGATCTCGTCGACTCAATCGCGGCGAAATGCTCATCGTTTGCGAGCAGCCTCAGACGCCATATGCGTTGGCATCGGTACCGTGTTAGCGGACGATCCAGCGCTTACGGTTCGCGACGTCCCGTTGTCGGGCCCCCCACCGCTAAGGGTTGTCGTGGATTCCAAGGGTAGGACCCCAGTTGATGCCAAGGTGAATGATGACCTGGCACCAACCCTCATCGTGACAGGCGGTGACCATGTCGATATCCCGGACATGCTCAACGACCTTGGGAAACGAGACGTGGTTTCGTTGTTGCTCGAAGGCGGCCCCACGTTAGCAGGGTCCTTCATGCAGTTAGGGTTGATCGACAGATTCGTCTTTTACTTAAGTCCGATGTTGATGGGTGGCCCTCGTGGCTCGATCGGCGGATGGGCAGCGGACTCGATAGCCGACGCTTTTGCGCTCCGTATCTCATCGGTGCGACAACTGGGGCCTGACATAAGGGTCGACGCCTACCCTGGAGTGCATTGATGTTCACTGGCATCATCGAAACTATTGGCACCATCAAAGTCCTGAATCTTCCGCAGATAACGATCGTCAGTGATTTATCAGGGCTAGTTGTCGGCGAGTCGATCGCCACGAATGGTGTATGTCTTACCGTCACGTCTGCGAGTGGAGGCACCTGGTCAGCAGACATCTCCCAAGAAACGTTCAACAAAACAACTCTCGGTGGGCTAAGGCCCGGCGGGTTGGTAAACCTAGAGCGTGCGATGTTGGCGACTGGGCGTTTCGGCGGTCACATCGTGCAGGGACATGTAGACGGGACCGCAACCGTCAAAGATCGACAGGATCTTGACCACTCCACTGTGGTCTCGTTCGAGTTGGAACACTTGATAGCTCGGTATCTCGTCCCCAAAGGGTCAGTTTCGGTGGATGGCGTTAGTCTGACGGTTTCCAGCCTTGAGGCGGGAGCATTCTCGGTCGCTCTCGTTCCCCACACCCTTGAGGCAACGAACCTAAACTTGCTAGATGCTGGACAGCGAGTGAATATCGAAGTAGATCTGCTAGCTAAGTACATCGAAAGCTTCATCTTGGAAAGGAAAACATGATGCAGTTCGCAACTGTCGAAGAAGCCCTAGAGCAGATCAAGAGTGGGCGCATGATCATCGTTGTCGATGATGAGTCCCGGGAAAACGAGGGCGACCTTGTCATGGCCGCTGAGACCGCCACCCCGGAAGCCATCAACTTTATGGCACGACGGGCGGGCGTTCCTTTGTGCGCGCCGATGACCCGTGAACGTCTTGAGGCACTCGCTATCCCGATGATGGTCCCTGCTCTGGATAACACGGCACCTTATGGAACGGCTTTCACTGTTTCGGTCGATCTAGATATTCGGGGC
>JBDSRR010000226.1:0-8476 GCA_039929185.1 Actinomycetota bacterium | reverse complement strand
CTTCGGCGATACCTGCGACCGATGAGCCCTTTAGGTCACCTGCCAATTGCTTGGCAAGGCGTTCTGCTTGGCGGCGCGGTACCTCGGCCACGCCAGAGGCAAGTTGGATAGCCATACGGATCTGGTCAAGCATTTTCGATTCCTCCGATCATTCGATCATTTATAACGGCAGGATATAACCTGCGGTCATGTTCACGCCGGGACTCATGCCGGGCTCGCTTCTGCCGGTCCACGACGACAACCCCACTACGCATTTCTCTTTTGTGACCTTGCTGCTCATTGCTCTTAATGTCTTGGTCTTCCTCGTAGAACCCAACCTTGGGCAATTTCGCGAGTGCCAAGGGGAGCCAACGTGTGAGCAGGGCAACCTGACAACGGCTCGTTTCATCTGTCGATTCGGAATCGTCCCGACCGAAATCACCGGCCAAAAGATCACCGAACCTGCGTTGTGCAGCCTCGGGGAAGTCAGGTCCGAATCGAAGTCGATCCCCTGGTCGGCTCTCACGTCGATGTTTCTGCATGGAGGTTTTCAGCATCTATTCGGCAACATGCTGTTTTTGTGGGTATTTGGGAACAACATCGAAGATGTCTTAGGAAAAGTGCGATATGTGCTCTTCTACCTACTAGCAGGACTGGTCGCTAGCGCTGCCCATATTTTTGCGAATGCCGGCTCAGACATTGCCACCATTGGCGCTAGCGGCGCAGTCGCCGGATTGCTGGGGGCATATATCGTTCTTTTTCCCAGAGCGCGAATCACGACGCTTGCCTTCATATTCTTCTTCCGCATCCCCGCGGTCGTTGTATTGGGACTTTGGTTCGCGTCGCAATTCTTGATCGGCAGGGGCCAGCAAGTTGGAGGTGGCGTTGCTTGGATGGCCCACGTTGGGGGCTTCGTCGCGGGCGCGGTTCTGATCTTTATTTTCGGAGGCCTAAAGCGACGACAACAACCTGCGCGATATACCGGTTAAAGATCAGCCAGTCGTATCCATCGAAACAGCCTCCGCCAAGGAATCGACTTGGAATGTCGGTCGGGGTCCGTCAACGTAAGCGCCGACTAACACTGAGTCCCAGCCCATGGTGATAGCCCCGGCGATATCGGTGTCGGTGCGATCTCCGATCATCAACACTCTGCGCTGCCCCACTCGCGAGCGGGCCGCATTCATCATTGGGGCGTAGGGCTTGCCTATCACCAACGGCGCCACTCCTGAGGCCACTTCCAGTGCTGCGATTATGGCACCGGCACCCGGAAGATAGCCATGCTCCACCGGCAGTACGGGGTCTCGATTCAGTGCGATAAAGAATGCACCTTCCCTGATCGCATCTGACGCTAACGCTAGGTTCGAATAGGTAAGGCCGACGTAGCGACCGGCAATGACAACATCAGGGGGCGTTCCGATGTCGACGATCGCGAGCCAGTCTCGCAGTTGGCCCTCAATCTCGTCGGGTCCCAGTACCAAGGTGGGCTTTCCCACCAAACCCTGCTCGGTAAGTACGTCTCGAACGACCCCTAGCGTATTGAGAACCTCTTCTTGTTGCAGTTCAAAACCCAAAGCGCCCAATCGCTCGACAACCGACTCTGGTGAGTGATGAGGATTATTCGTCAATAGCAGTATCGCTGCGCCCTTCTGCCTGATCGCGGTTAGAGCCTCTATCACACCAGGCAACACCAGGTCACCTCGCCAAACGACTCCGTCGAGATCGATGACAAAAGCGTCGTAGTCCCCAATGGTCATGAGGTGGTCATGAGGTGGTCATGAGGTGGTCATGAGGTGATCACGAGATCAAGGCTCGAACCGTTGCAGGGCTTGTTGGTAATCGGTCGATGACGGGCTCATCGCTATAGCGAGTTTCAAGTGACCCAAAGCCATCTGACGTAGTCCCAGTTTCGCTTCGCATAGAGCCAAGCCGAAATGCGCATAGTGATTAGCAGGGTCGAGTTGGATCGTTCGTTCGAACTCCTGCGCAGCGCGACGAACCTGTCCACTGCGATACAGCGCTTGCGCAAGAGTTTCGCTCAGCGATGCCTTCTCAGGTTCTTGTTCACATGCCCTCGTAAGGATGGTGGCAGCCTGATGGTTATGTCCTTGTTCCATCAGCCTGCGTGCGCTTTCAAATAGTTCATAGGTTTCTTCTGGCATCTCGATTAAATGGTATAAGGCTCTATGCCCGAACTGTATCCATTCCAGGCCCTCCGATATTCCCCCTCCTTTGACCTGCAAAAGGTGACCTCCCCTCCATACGATGTCATCTCGCCCGAAGTCCGAGAACAACTCAAGGCATCCGACCCGCACAATTTCGTTCATGTCACTTTGGGTGGTGACCATCCCAGCGGCCCAGTTTCCGATGCAAGATATTCAACGGCGGCGGCGAACTTGCGAGAGTGGATCGATGAAGGGGTTTTGGTCTACGACTCGACTCCCCAGTTCTACCTGTATGCAATGGATCACTCACGCGGCACGACCGTCGGGATCATGGGTGTTCTGCAACTCGCAGAGTTGGGGGCCAAAGACATATTCGGCCATGAGCGTACGATGCCGAGTCCCAAGGCGGATCGCCTCGAATTGATGCGAACCACGCGGGCAAACCTTGAACCCCTATGGTTCTTCGCTTCATCTGCACTGAACGGATTCGACATATTGGTGGAACAGACCTTAGTCACGCCCCCTACAGCCGACGTAACCGATGGGACTGGTGTGAGGCATCGGATGTGGCCTATTGACCCAGTCAAAGCTGGCCCAGCGGACCAAGTGACCCGTTCGATACTTTCGACACCCTTGGTGGTAGCCGATGGGCACCATCGTTACGAAACCGCACTCACGTATCAAACAGAACGGCGACAGACAAGTGGGGATGGTCCTTGGGACACCACTTTGGCTTTGATCGTCGATCCGGTCGTCTACCCCGCGTCCCTGCTGGCGATCCATCGACTCGTAGATGATTTAAGTCTTGGCGACCTTGATGTCCCCCTGGAGCCATTCAACGGTGATGTCGCCTCCCTGGAAAAGGAGGTCTTGAAACGTGGTTCCGGCCACGTTGGGTTCGCCTCAACCGGGGGAAGCTCCATAGCCAAAACTACGGGAAACCTGGACACGCAATGGCTAGCAGAGATCCTCGTTGGGAAGACAGTCAGGTATGAGCACGATATCGAGGAGGTGGGCCGAGCCGTCGCCGCTGGATCGGTGGGCTTCTTACTGGCTCCCGTCACGATGCCTATGGTGGCGGAGCAGGCGTTATCAGGCATCAGGATGCCCCCCAAAACCACGCTTTTCTGGCCTAAGCCCTTAAGTGGTCTCATTTCACGCGATCTAGACGTTTAGCGACGGCATTGGACTAGAATCTATAAGGGATGAAAATGCCTTCACGTAGGGTACTTCTACGCTTCTGGTTCGCTGGCCTTGTAGGCCTCTTAGCTACCACATTGGTTGCGTCGGTTGGACGAGCGGAAACTTTGGTGACCATTAGCAACCTGACCCCCACCGACTCGGGTTGGTACTTAGATCGCGACCCAGCAATCACCGACCCAGCGTTCGACCCCGGTAGGCCGGGTGGAGGGGCTTCTGAGGCGTGGGCGGCGGACCACATATTCGTCGGTTGGGATGGCACCGACAAAACCCGTCCCGAATACATCGCCGCAGTGAGCTTCGACCTATTCCAAATAGGGGTTCCTGACGATGCTGTGATCACGCAGTTCGAGATCACGCTTATCGAACATGAAAGTGTGGATCCGAAGGACAAGAGCCACAACACACCCAATTTTGCCACTGCGATAAGCCAAGGTGTCGTGGCCTGTGCTATGCCGGGCTTCATCTCTGGTGGGGCAGCCGAGGCGCTCAGCAGGGCGCCAAAGCGCGAGTGTGCAGGGGGCCCAGATGGGATCCGCAATTCAAACCCGGTATCTCCAGGCAAGTTCGCCTGGAAGTTTGATCTCACGACCCTCGCATCTAGCTTGAAGGAAAGTAAAAGCAACATAGGGTTCTCGTTCGAGCCAAAACCTCTCGCCACTCAGAACCAGACCTGGACGCTTGCCTTTCACGATGAGACGTTCCAGGAGACCGTGCCCCCAGCCACAACCCGAACCCCTGCGCCGGGGATCTTGGCGACGCTTTCCTATACCATCCCTGATGAAATCGAACCCCCAACAGGTGGCAACGATGAAACAACCGAGACCACCAACTCCGAATTCGGTCTACCAGATTTCGGGGACTCCGGCGGTCTTGTTACTGAACTGTCCGCTGGTGAAGAGCCGCCCCCAGCTCCTGTCGTTCGCAAAAATCAACCCACACTTTTAGCGGGAGCTGCCGAAGGCAAGTCCGCCTCCTTCTGGGATATTCCCCTGTTCGCGTGGGCACTGGGTTTGTTTAGCTTGATGACCTTAGGGGCTTCAGGATGGCTCCTTCAAATGGCCCCGCCGACACATCGGCTACCCGGGGCGGCAAGCGCGCTCATGAGCGGTCACGATTTCAGGAAGGACTCAAGATGAAACGTTCCTCGATGGCATTACTTTGTGTCATAGCGTTAGTCGCGACGGCTTGCGGCCAAAAACCTAGGGTTCACGTGCCAAGCGGTCCCGCGCGCTTTGCTGCCTCAGAGGCAACTGGGGCAACTGGCGATACGGGGCCCCTTGACGAGAATGGCGACCTAACAAGCGGAGATGCAAGCACCCTGGCAGGTGCCGAGGGAGGCAGTCAGGGAGCAGGCGCCACAACGACAACTACCCGCAAGGGCGGGGGCCCGGTGGCCAATGCAGGGGGCATCACTCCTGATAAAAACGATCGCGCCGGAGTAACCGCTGACACGATCAAGATCGGATTTCACGCCCCTTTGACCGGTGCCGCGGCTGTTGACTTGGCTGACTTGGAACACGGAAACAGGGTCTTCTCGGAGTGGCTAAAGATGGAGTACGGAGTAACTATCTTTGGTCGCAAGACTGTAATTCTATTCGAGAATGATGAATATAAGCCCTCCACTGCCGTCAATGTGTGTAGGAAATTGGTTGAGGAAGAGGGCGTGTTCATGCTCATCGGTGGAGCCGGTACTGACCAGATACAGGCCTGCGCAAGATATGCCTTCGGTAAGAAGGTTCCCTACATCTCGGCGGGCGTAACTGAAAAGGTGGTCAGTAAGCTTCCCAATTACTTCGCATTCAGCGCAAGCTATCCTGACCAGGGACCTCCCCTGGCGAAACTGATCAAAACCTTCGATGCATCGGCTTACGGGGGCGGGGGAGGCAAGGTGTTGATCGATCGATGCAACCCATCGGCATGCGCTCCCGATCCAGGTGCGCCATCTGCCGCCACGAGCGAACCTCCCAAGGTGGCAATCGTCTATTCCGACACTGAAGGTTTCCACGATGCTCGGGATGACTTCGTGCGCGCCTACGGCAGCGGGGTCCTCGCGATACCCATCACCAAGTTCAACATCAACGGGAGTGACGCCAACGGAGTCGTTCAAAGATTAAAGCAAGAAGGCATAGATGTTGTTTACATCCTTACGTCACCGACGAACTTTGGAAACATCCTTAACCCGGCGGCGGTTCAACGTTACTTTCCGCGTTGGGTGGGCATAGGCCTAACGATGGGCATCAACTTGTTCGCAGCAACGTCTTGCGGTAAGCCGGGATTTGAGCACGCCATCTTCCTCAACCCGTGGTTTTCGGTCAGACATCCCCTTTCAGATCAATGGAAAGCCGCTTGGAAGAAATATGGAGGTCCAGATCAAGACGCAAGAGACAAGCCCGAAGATCACGACATCGCTTTCGGACTTTGGGGTGGGTCGATCATCCAGCACATCCTGCTTAAAGCGGCCGGCAAGGATCTAACGCGATCGGGTTTTATCGCCGCTGCCCACAAGCTCCAAGCCGCCGTAGCACCAGATGATACGAAAGCGGGTGACATCATCGATGTTTACTACCCCTTGACATCAAAGGTGGGGGACAACTTCGGGTCCGCACACTCCAACATCCTGTGGGCGGACTGCGGTCCGTCGAGACGTACTGGCAATTACAACTACTTCAACGGCCCCAACGCCAAACCTCTAACAACCGCTGACCTTTAGTTTAGATAGGTAGTATTCACCGATGGGTACATTTCTGGTCATCGGAATAGTTTCTGGCGTCATCTACGGGCTCACCGCTCTCGGTCTAGTTCTCGTTTACAAGGGAAGCCGAGTATTCAATTTTGCCCAAGCCGAGTTTGCAGCAATTTCCATGTACACGATCTACTACTTAACCGAGGTTCGTCATCTGCCCTACGGGATCGCGCTGATCGCTGCATTGCTAGCGGGTGTCGTCATGGCTCTGTTGACGGAGAGGCTAGTGGTGCGCCCATTGAAGAATGCTCCCCGGTCGATCGCACTGGTTGGCACCGCGGGTGTGGCTTTGTTGGCGATCGGACTCGAGTTGGTCGTGTTTAAACCCGAGCCGCGTGCCGTCGGACCCGCCATCAGTGGGAACGGGCCGCAGATATTCGGCTACATCGTGTCCAATCAGAAGTTGCTGTCTTTGGTTGCGCTCATCGTTATTGCCGTTAGCGCGGCATTGTTCTTCAAGAAGACCTATCTCGGTACCGCCATCCTCGCCAACTCTCAGGACGCCTTTGCGACACGGATCATCGGCGCGAGCACGAACCGAATATCGGTTATCACTTGGGGGCTCGCTGGCCTGCTCGGTGCGATAGCTGGAGCGCTGATTGCACCAGATGTCACGTTTTTCCCGAGTTTCATGACTGCGACGATCCTTATTCCGGCGTTCACCGCAGGGATCGTTGGAGGAATGACCTCTTTGGGGGGTGCGCTGGTTGGGGGGCAGATCATTGGGATCGTCGAGGGGCTCGGACAATACATGCTTGTCCAGAATCCAGGTCTCAGCAGGGCGATTCCTGAGGGCACGACCGCGCTCGTTTTTGTGGTGCTCCTTGTGATGTTGTTGATCCGCCCTAAGGGCATATTCGGGTCGGAGGCCTGATGCCCAATACTATGCCTCGGGGTCTTCGATGGATCCAGATAAACCTGCCTCAGAAATTGATCCTTGGGGCGATCCTTGCTTTCTTCTTGATCTATCCCGGGGTCGTTAAGAGCCTGCCAGCGAGCAGATTCAGTCAAGCCATCATTTACGCGATCATCGGCCTTTCAGTAAACATACTCATGGGCTATGCGGGCCAGGTCTCGCTTGGACATCAAGCATTCGTGGGAATCGGTGCGTTCACGGCGGCCTACATGGTGACCGTAAAGGAACTTCCATTTCCATTGGCAGTCTTGATAGCGGCGTTGGTCGGAGCGGTGACCTCCGCGATGCTTGGGCTCGTTGCTTTGCGAGTGCAGGGTCTGTATCTAGCTCTTGTAACCCTGGCCTACGGAACCCTGGCAGAACGATCGCTGTTTAGCATCCAAGCCCTTACTGGAGGGGGTTCTGGTCAAGCGGCCATACGTCCCGGCTACATCGCTAGCGACGGGGCGTACGCCTACCTGTGTATGTTCATATTGGCTGCACTGCTGTTTGTGGACTGGAGGATGCTCCGAACCAAATTTGGGCGCGCCCTCATTGCTCTTAAGAATAACGAACAAGTCGCTGCATCATTCGGGATGAATCTCATGTTTTACAAAGTTGGGGCATTCGTCATCACCGGAACGATCGCAGGAATAGGTGGAGCGCTACTGGCCTTTCGGACTGAACAAGTAGTGGCCCCTGACTTCGACTTTGCATTGGCTCTTACATTTGTGATCATGGTGGTCGTTGGTGGGTTGGGTTCCCGCACGGGAGTAGTGATCGGGTCGATGTTCGTTTCCTACCTCCCCACCATCCTCGATAGCGTGCGGCCGATCTTCGGCGACATCGTCCTGTCGCTAAACATAGCCATCGGCGCTGCGTTGTTGCTGCTAAACATCACTCGGTTCCCTGGCGGTCTCGCTCAGCAGTTGCATCCGTTAACTGAATGGCTGTCGGGCAAGCCATTTCCCAAGCACCACAAACCGACCAAGCCCGGACGTAAAAAGAAGAAGGCCTCGCATGGCGCTGCTTGAACTGACAGGCGTGACGAAACGGTTCGGGGGAATCGTTGCCAACAGTGACATCACCCTGCAGGTTGCTGAGTGGGAGATCGTGGGTCTGATAGGGCCAAACGGCGCAGGCAAAACCACACTCTTCAATTGCATCAATGGTGTTTATGCGGCAAATGCTGGGCGGATAAAGTTTCGAGGCCACGACGTAACCGCTATGAAGACTCATGAGCGCGCCAACCTTGGCATCGGTCGATCCTTTCAGAACCTTGGCCTTGTACGGGGCGTTACGGTCCTTCATAACTTGATCACTGCCCAACACATGACTGCCGATTACAACGTTTTGGGAGGGATGTTTGGGTCACCGTCCTCTTTCGGCAGTGAACGAGAACTCATCCGCAGAGCCGACCGCATCCTCGACTTCACCAATCTAAGGCAGCACCGAGACGACCAGATAGACGACCTGCCCTACGGCGTCCTCAAG
>JBDSRR010000225.1:0-3250 GCA_039929185.1 Actinomycetota bacterium | reverse complement strand
CTCGAACGCAGATCTCCGAGATCTCGGATCTGGGATTAGTCCAAATGACTCGAAAGAGGATCTCCGACGGATTGCTAGAAGCCTTCTCAACAAAGTGCGAAGCCTGTGAGGGACGGGGCCTTATTCTCACCGACATCGACTGAGGTATCATGACCAACATGTACGCTGTTATCCGCACTGGCGGGAAGCAATACAAGGTTGCCGAGGGCGACGAACTCGAGGTCGAGCATCTTTTCGGCACGGCTGAGGCAACCACGTTCACGCCCATCTTGGTAGTCACCGATAAGGGCGAAACGATATATAGCCAGCAGACGCTCAAGGAGTACAGCGTGTCTGCGAAGCTGCTTGGTGACAAAAAGGGCGACAAGGTTACGGTGTTCAAATACCGCAACAAGACCGGCTATGCCGTAAAGAACGGGCATCGTCAGCTTTATTCGATGATTCAGATCACGTCTATAGGCAAGCCCAAAAAGAAGGCACCTGCGAAGCCAACCGCAGAGACTGTCGAGGCCCCCGAAAGCTCCGTCGAGCCCTCTGTCCAGACTCCGGAATCTGCTTCAGACGACTGAGCGCAAGCCAGTCGTCTTTGCTACTCTGTATCCACTATGGCTCATAAAAAAGGTGCGTCCTCGTCACGCAATGGTCGCGACTCAAATGCTCAGCGACTTGGGGTAAAGGTCTACGCGGGCGAGACGGTTCTCTCAGGTTCCATCCTGGTGCGTCAACGTGGCACTCCTATCCATGCTGGAGTTTCGGTGGGGCGTGGCAAGGACGACACGTTGTTCGCCAAGGCGGAGGGTATCGTTCGGTACCACGAGCGAGCCGGCCGAAAATACGTGAGCATCGTTACAGAATGACTTCGAATGTCTCGCCAGCGCCCGCCACTTCGGCGGGCGTTTTAGTGTCAAAGCCTAAGCCGACACCCAAGCCTAAGCCGACACCCAAGCCAAAGCCGACACCCAAGCCAAAGCCGACACCCAAGCCCAAGCCATCGAAACTCGTAGCTACTGATCTCGAGATGTCCATAAGCGTTAGAGCCGATTTCAACGCGGTTGAAGAAGGCTCAGTGATAGTGCCGGGCTCTGTAATGATTCAGGGCATCGACATCACTCGGTCCTATCGGTCCGAGGCAGGGGAGGTGTTTGCTCTGAATGGCCTTTCGGTGACGCTCGATCGCGGTGAATTTGCTGCGGTGATGGGACCGTCTGGGTGCGGGAAGACGACTCTGTTGAATTGTCTTTCGGGTCTTGACGAAGTTACGAGTGGCGACGTCATCGTTGAAGGCACGTCGCTTGCTGGAATGAAAGATGCCGCGCGCACCATCTACCGGGCTCAACGGATGGGGTTCATCTTTCAAGCCTTCAATCTTTTGCCAGTCTTCTCTGCCGTCGAAAACGTTGAATTGCCTCTTTTGCTTACTGGCATGAAGGCGTCAGTAGCAAGACAAAAGGCTCTCGGCGCGCTCGAGGCCGTTGGCCTTGTCGATCGCGCTGATCACCGGCCGGCGCAGATGTCCGGCGGTGAACAGCAAAGGACGGCGGTTGCACGTGCCATCGCACCGGAACCGGCCGTACTTTGGGCAGACGAACCGACTGGCAACCTTGACAGCGAAAACGCCGAACGCATCATGGGATTGCTCGAGACCCTCAACGTTGACCGGGCCCTTACGATTCTCATGGTGACTCACGATGAGGCGTTGGGTCGGAAGGCCAAGCGCCTGCTTCGGATGCGTGATGGCAAACTGATCGTATGACTTGGGTAAGGGCACTGCCCGCCCGGTGGAGGATCCGCAGAACAATCATCCGTGTGGCGGCAAGAGATTTTGGTCGACGCCCCGCACAGTCAGCGCTGGTTGTCGCGGGACTGTTGGTGTCTTCTTTGGTCATCTCAGCCGCCCTAGTGGCAGGCGATTCCATCGAGGGCCTGTTCCTCAATTCAACCCTTAGCGCTTTCGGTCCCATCGATGTGGTGGCAGGCACCAAATCATCTAGTCCGTTTTCTGAAGCCGAAGCGCTGGCACTCGCTTCATCACCGAAGATCGAGGCGTTGTCGAAGGGGTCTGCTCAGCGATTACTCCTAAGAGGGGCCGTCAAGGATGTGACCCGCGATAGTCGTGAACCTGAAATCACCGTCATCGGGGTCGACGCTGTCCGTGATCGTTCCCTCGGGGAATTCCCCGGCAAGGTTGATGGACCTTCGGGTGATTCGATGTTTATCAACCGACGGCTTGCTCAAAGACTCTCGGCAAGAGTGGGCGATCAACTCTCGTTCTTGGTAGCGGCCCCCAGTGGCGCGGTGGCATTTGACTTCAAAGTGGAAGCTATTTTGCCGAACTCAGGAAAAGCCGACAACGGAAGGCTTCCTAATGCGTTCGTTGCGTTAGACAAATTGCAGTCAGTGGCCTCGATGGATGGGCAAGTCAACCGCCTGGTGTTTGCCTCGGTGAAGGCAAATTCCAAGAGCCTAGAAGAGGCGATCGACGCCTTCTCGGGCCCGATCGAGGTGAGGGGTTCTAAACGAGAAGACGTCAAAGACTCGAAGGAGCAGACGCGCATATTCCGAGCGATCCTGGGGATGCTCGGCAGCATCGTCGCGCTGGCATCGGTCGCGCTTATCGCCAACCTCTTCGTGATGCTCGGTGAAGAACGAAGACAAGATCGCGGAACCATGAGAGCACTTGGCCTCAAGCGGTCGGGACTCGTACTGCTCGGAATCTCCGAAGGGGTGTTTTACGCTATTGCAGCAGCGATAGCAGGAGCGATCGTGGGTGCATTCTTCGGACGCTACCTGGCAGATTCCATGGGTGATTTGTTTACTCGGTTTGCGGGCAACAACGCGTTCGAGTTCGTCAGGGCCCCCTTCGAGTTTCGAGCCAAGACTCTTATCTTCGCTGGAGTCGGCGGTTTTGCGATCTCTGTTCTATCTGTTCTGGCAGTAACGGTCCGCACTAGCCGAATGAATATAGTCGCATCTATCAAGGGCCTGAACGAAGAAGTCGAGCGAAAGGGCAGGCGCTTCCCCGTCCGACAACTCGTCATCTTGATGCTCGGTGGCGGTGCGGTTGTCGCCCCTGGAATCATCCGAGTTATCGGCGGTTCGCTGATCATCCTCGGCGTTTCTTCGCTGCTTTCGCGAGTGACGTCCAAAAGGGTAGGGGCGACGATCGGCGGAGTTGCGGGGTTGGCATGGGGCCTGTGGACAACCACCTTCTTACCCGATTTCGACAAAAACCCCGAAGCTGGCTTTGCTC
>JBDSRR010000224.1:0-3938 GCA_039929185.1 Actinomycetota bacterium | reverse complement strand
ACCCTGCCTCGGCATCGCCCAATCTCGGCCCCCCTGCCACGACAAGGATGTTGACGGCGGACATCCGTCCACGCAACGAGTCGGGAAGCAGTAGCTGAAAGATCGTGGAACGAAATACTGCAGAGATCACATCTGCCCAGCCTGCGATCGCCAGCATTATGAGAGCAAGCCACAAGCGGTCGCCAACCAAACCGAAACCGGCGATGCCAAGCCCCCACACGACAACAGACACAACAACTGCAAGACCCTGTCTTTCAACGCGCTTCACCCATCCCGAGGTTGCCGCTCCCAAGATGGCGCCAGCCGCGGGAGCTGAAAGTAAAAGTCCCGCAACCTCATTTCCTGCATTGAACTGAACCACAGCCAAAATGGGAAATAGCGCACGAGGCATCCCGAACACCATGGCTACAAGATCGATCCCGAACGTCGACAGGATGATCTTTTGTTTGCGCAGAAATCGAAAACTCTCCGCTACCGCCCGAAGTCCAAGCGAGGGCGGGTCTCCATCGGGCTTGGGCGGCATGGGTTTCATCTTCACCGCGGCGATGATCGTTGCGGCATACGACGCGACATCTAAACCGTAAGCCCAGCTGAAACCTGATTTAGCAATCACGATTCCGCCGATGGCGGGCCCGATAAGCATTGTCGTGTTCCACATAACTTGATTCAGCGCGATCGCGTTTGCCAGTTCGCTACGCTGCACCAGGTTGGGCAGCATCGCGGAACGAGTAGGACCGGCGATGCCGCCGAAAAGCGCCGAGATCGCCACGGCCACATAGATGAGAACAAGCGGGGGGTCGCCCATGATGGCGCCGACCAGAAGAAGGCTCGACGAACCCAGCAATCCGAATTGAGTCACGAGAAGGATCTTGCGTCGATCGGCGCGATCGATCATTGGACCGCCGAAGATGGTTGACACGACGAGTGGAACGAGCTGTATAAGCCCCACCAGGCCAACGGCTGCGGCAGAGCCTGTGAGTTTGTAAACCTGGGCGAACACCGCAAGCAGAGTGATGTTGCGCCCTGTCTCAGAGATGAACGTGCTCGACCAAAGCAGCCGATAATCGCGGGAGCGGCGAAGCGGGGTTAAGTCAAGCGCTATCGATTTCAACTAAGGATGCGCTGCAGCTGTTCCAAGTGGGCCTGGTCATGACTGGCGATGAGCGAAACGATCATTCGCACCGATTCCTCACCGCGCTCGGAGTGGATGCCGACGCGATCCCACTCTTCAGCGGTGATAGATAGGTAAAGTCGAAGGTTGGCTTCACGCAGCCACTTCCAACGCAGGTAGATCTGGCGCGGCGTTTCGTCGAGGTCGCTAAAACGCGCTGCCCATGCATCCTCGTCGTATGCGGGTATCGGGGGACGATCTGCAGTCAGGATCATCCTTATCCGAACCCCATAAACCATCTCGGCATCGAACAGATGGGCTAGGACCTGGCGGGCCGACCATTCATCGGGGCTTGGTTTGTTCACCATGCGTTCCCCGGGCACTGCCTCGGTCGCACTGCGAACCCCTTCAACGGTGCGGCTTAAGACTTCGATCGGGTTGTCCTCGGTCATGTGGCTCCTCCTAGTTGAATGAGTGCAGGATGAAGATCTTGCTTCAAGGACAGGGCTGGCTTGAAGAGGTCGCCAACTCGGTCGATGCGTTCCAACACGGACGAAATAGTGAACTGGTCAGGGAAGATGTCGTCTTGCATCTCCCCCCAGGACAACGGGGTCGATACGGGGGCCCCAGGATAGGGCCGCACTGAATATGGTGCGACAAGGGTCTTGCCTTTAGCGTTTTGATTGACGTCAATGAACACTTTGCCTGCTCTCTTAGGTTTCGAGGGCTCCATGGTCACTTTCTCTGGATAAGCGCTTCTTATCAGCGAGCCGATGGCGGTGCAGAAAGCACGGACCTCTGCATAGGTGTGCCCTTGAGCAAGAGGTATGAAGATCTGGATCCCAGAACCGCCCGACGTTTTCGGAAAGGCGCGAAGCCCGAGTCGATCCAACAAAACTCTCGTTAGTTCGGCGACTTCGCGCACATCAGCAAAAGTGATGGGTTCATGCGGGTCGAGGTCAATGACCGCGAAATCCGGTTCATCGAGGTTCGGCCATTTACAGGTCCATGCATGACACTCAACACTGGCTATCTGCGCGAGCCACACTAAGGTTGCGATGCTATCGACGATCACGAAGTCGATGATCTTCGCCCCCCCGTCGGAAGGCACTGGAACCGATCTCACCCATTCGGGAGACCCCTTTGGGCGTTGCTTCTCATAAAAGGCTTCACCGTAGATGCCCTCAGGGACCCTTTGCATAGTGATGGGTCGGTCGCGTAGGAAAGGAAGCATCAACGGCGCGGCGTTGTAGTAGTAAGTCGCAAGGTCGCGCTTGGTCAGATGGTGCTCGGGGAACAGTATCTTGTCGATGTTCGAGATGCGCACTTGTCTGCCTCCCTCGAAGAACATGTGGGCATCTCCGCTCTCCTTTACCGGAAGTTCCTTTGAACTGGTCCGTTTCGTTCCGGCACGCATAAGGGACACGCCCGATGCCTCAATTTCGTCCAACACGCGGGCGTGAGATGCAGCCTCTTTGTGTTCTGAAATGACTGTCAAGTCAAGATCGAACCCGCTGGCGCCCTCGAGAACGTCGGCGATGCGAAGAGTTCCTTCTCCGTACTTCAAGTGCCGGATCTCGCCTGCTGGGCCCCATTGGTTGTCACTGAAGTGAGTGTGTAAGGGCTGAAGATGTTCAGGCCCAAAACTGCTTGTGATGAAGTCGAACAAGGCTTCGAGTGCAGACGGGCTGTTCAACGAACCATTGGAAACGGCATGGATGTGTCCGTAATCGATAACCACCGTTGTAACAGGGTGCCTAGGAACAACTAGCGCAAGGTCGCCAAGTGACCCGAACTGCGACTTGCGACCGCATGTTTCTAAACCGAGTTTCACACCAAGGTCTGCGATGCGGGGGCCCAAGTCAGAAAGGTTCTTATCGACTTGTTCGTGGAGTTGTTCGGCGGTCGCGTCTTTGTTGCTTCCAGGGTGACAAACCACTACCGTCGCCCCCATCAGGCTCCCAAGTTTGCAAGCGTGATGAAGCCCCCCAAGGTGCAGCTTTATGCGTTCTGGTTCTCGCGTAGTCAGTTGCGCGAAATAAGGCGCATGGACCGACAAAGAAACTCCATAGTCACGAGCGATCTCGCCCAATCGCTTTGCTTCTGCCTCTTTGAGAATGAATTCCTTGACGAACTGAACCTCGCACGCGGCGAATCCGCCGTCAACAACTTCCTTGATCGAACCCTCTAGGTCCTTGGGATCGCGTAGCCCGGCGTATCCGAATAGCAAGCTGCGCATCAGCTCACCCAAAGACTCATCTGGATAAGGTCCTCGTAACCATAAGAAAGTTTCGCATGACGGGTTCGCAACCCTTCTTCGACGAAACCGACCTTGCGGTAAAGAGCGCGTGCTCTTTCGTTGTGCGGAAATACCTGCAGACAAAGTTTTTCGACATCAAAGGCGCGTGCCCAATCAACAGCGCCTTCGATAAGGACGGTGCCAACTCCCAGCCTACGGTGAGTGGCCGCAACACTCATCCCCAACTCAGCGGTATGTAGGTAAACGCCGCGCTCGCGCCAGAGGCTGACATGCCCGATGACCTTGTCGTCCTCGACCGCGGCTATCGATGCAGCAGTAGAAGACCATCCCCAATCGCGGATGTGCTTCGCGAAGGTGCGACGGGTCACGGTGACGCTTTCAACCGCGATGTAGCGCCCTTCGGCGGCAACGTCTTGTAACAATTTGATCCACCCCGCCGCGTCCTTGGCGACGGCTGGTCTAACTACCGCAGCGCGTCCGTCACCGAGGTTGACCGAGCGCGGTTCAGGAAGAGGGGCCAGGACTGGGCGGCTGTTCTTCAGTTTCGGTCTTAGTTTCCTCCGCTGG
>JBDSRR010000223.1:0-19497 GCA_039929185.1 Actinomycetota bacterium | reverse complement strand
CCCCCATGTCGCGCAGCCGAAGTTGTTTGGCGACTTCCTCGGATGCTTCGAGGTTGGTCTTAAGAACCGTTTCCTCTAATGAGGTTTTGCCCACGAATTTGCCGCTGTTTACATCGATGACAGTCATTGCCTCTGTGCGATCTATCACGATGTTGCCCCCAGATTTCAACCAAACCTTGCGGTCGATGGCCTTTCGTATTTGTTCGACGACGTGATGCTTTTCGAAAAGCCCAAGAGTTTCCGAATGAAGCTCGATGCGGTCGAGGAGGTCGGGCATGAGTTCTTCTACATATGCACGTAGTTCATCGAACAGGTCCTTGTCGTCCACGATGATCTTCTCGACATCCGTCGTAAAGAGGTCGCGCACGACACGGATGGCCAAGTCAGGTTCGCGATAAAGCTCCTTAGGCGGTTTGGCTTTCTTGGCTTTGGTCTGAACCTCTCCCCATATCCTCTCCAGCCTATGAACATCGCGCTGTATGTCTTGCTCTGATGCCCCTTCTGCGGCCGTGCGAACGATCAGCCCCTGTTCCTTCGGTCTCAGCGCCGCCGTAAGTTCCTTTAATCGGCGACGTTCATCATCGGGAAGTCGGCGACTGATACCAAGAAAGCCCGCCTCGGGAACCAACACTAAGAAGCGGCCAGCGATCGAGAGTTCCGTTGTAAGACGGGCACCTTTCGAGCCCATCGGGTCCTTAGTGACTTGAGCAAGAACGGCTTGACCCGACTTCAGCATGGTTTCGATACGTGGCCGAGGACCATCGAGTTCTTCGTCGAACCCGACCTCGCCGGCGTAAAGCACGGCATTGCGAGATTCGCCGATATCGAGGAAGGCGGCTTCCATGCCCGGCAGAACGTTTTGAACCCGACCCACATAGATATTGCCCACTATCGAACGATCTTCGTTGCGAGCAACGTAATGTTCTACCAGCTCACGTTTTTCGAGTACCGCTATCTGCGTGCGTTCCTTACCGACACCTATGAGCATGGTGCGGGGGTGCGACGAGGGCAAGAATTCGTCACGAGAATCGCGGCCGCGCCCACCGCTGCGTTTTCGACGGCGACCGGGCCTGATCTTGACCTCGGGATCAGCCCCGGGATCAACCCCGGATACATCGGGTTCTGGGGAGGCAGGTGGCTCGACCTGAACGACCTCGACCAAAGCGTTTGCATCGTCCTTCGCAACGGCAGGGTTTGGTGGCCTACGTCTGCGTTGACGTGGTCTTGGCGTGGTCGCAGGACTCGCCTCGACACCGTCTGCAGTAACTTCTGGCTGGGGTGCCTCGGGTTGAGCCAACGCTTGTGGCTTGGGTTTTGCACTACTTTGACGCCTGCGACGACTTGGTGCTGCCGCAGCCGCCTTACTTACTTCTTCTTCTTCTGCCAATTCATTTCCTTAACTTCCAAGGCGCTAGACGAATCTGCGCATGTGAATATTCATCAAGATTCCCACTGCCGTGAAATTCGTGATCAGCGACGAGCCGCCGTACGAAACAAAGGGAAGTGGGATCCCAGTGATGGGCATGATGCCCATCGTCATGCCGATGTTCACGAATATCTGAAAGGCGAACATCGCCGCGACACCGCTCGCCATAAGAGTACCTAAAAGATCCTTCGACAACAGGGCGATCCGCAAAGCACGCCAAAGTAAGAGCGCGAACAACCCCAAAACTAGAGATCCGCCAACAAATCCCCATTCCTCACCGATGGCGGTGAAAACAAAGTCGGTATGTTGCGAGGGAACGTACTTGAGGTTGGTTTGGGTTCCCTTGCCGATCCCCTTTCCCGTTAAACCTCCCGAACCTATGGCGATCTTCGATTGGGCGAGGTTATAGTTCGCCGAACTGGAGCCTTTATTCGCATCAAGAAACGACTCTAGGCGAGCGATCTGATACTCCTTCAACACTCCGATCTGAACTGCCAATGCAAGCATGGCGATTCCGGCAACGACGGCTAAGGCGAGCCAGCGCATCTGGGCCCCCGATATCAACAAAAGAGCAAAGACGATCGCAAGGAGAACCATCACAGTCCCCAGGTCGGGCTGCCTGAAGATCAGGAGGGCAGGAAACGCCACGATGCCCAATCCAAGAGCGATCTTGCGAGGACCTTGCTCGGCGATCGCCCTTTCCGTAGCAAGAGCCGCAGACAGGCAAATTATGAGAACCACCTTCATCAATTCAGACGGCTGTACCTGGAAAGCCCCCAAGTTGATCCACCTCTGAGCACCAAGGGCGGTATGTCCAAGCGGAGTGAGAACAACGAGCAGCAACAGGATCGCCACCCCATAAACAACCGGAGCGGCGGCTCTACCTTGGCGATAATCGATCAAGGTTGTAGCGACAAACACCCCTAAAGCTATGCACAAGAAGATGATTTGACGCTTAAACAACAGAGCTGGATCTTGACCCTCGGCCACGAGTCGAGCTTCGGAGGCCGACCCGATGAAAACAGCACCGAGAACGCTCAGGGATAAAGCGCAAGCCAGAAGAGTTAGGTCCAAGTGCCGAATGGGCGCCTTTGTCGATCGTCGCGAACCCAATGTTGCAACCATCAATCGGTCCTCGCCGCTGGAACAATATCTGATAGGGGAAGGTCGAACAACGCCTCGATAACCCGACGAGCAATGGGCGCTGCTGTTTCTCCCCCGTGTCCGCCTTCTTCAAGCATTATCACAACAACATATCTTGGGTCTTTAGCAGGAGCGTAAGCAGCAAACCATGAATATGGCTGCTTCGGGGGGCGGGTCTGCAATTCGGCTGTACCAGTCTTCGCCGCGATAGAAACCCGATCGAAAGGAAATCCCAAAAATGCCCCGCGTGCAGTGCCTGTTGTGGGGACACCTTCCAGCCCCCGCCTGATCGTTTCGATGTTGCTTTGCGCGACCCCAACCTTGCGGGGCGGCGTAGATGGCAGGGGGCCGAGGTCTTGTCCGTCAAGCATCAGCTTTAAGCCCACGTGAGGAACCGGAAGTGTCCCCCCGTTAGCAATAACAGCAAATGAGTTAGCGACCTGCAATGGTGTTGCCAAAACGTCACCTTGGCCTATCGACATATTGATCGTATAGCCGGGAAGCCACACGGTATTCGGGAAGAGCTTTGGCGAACGCTTATGGATGGTTTTGAGCCATTCAGCGTCGGGCACTCGTCCTGCTTTGTCGCCGATCTCTAGGCCGGTTGCGTGTCCGAAACCGAAGTCGCGGGCATAAGCCTGGAGACCTTCACCACGCTTGGCGGCAAACCGTTTGTAAAACTCTGCTCCCCAAGGATAAAAGACCGTGTCGCAAGAATCGATCAGCGCCTGCGGAACTGAGATAACTCCTGAATCAGTCGACTTCCAATTGCGGAATGTACGATCGCGGAAACGATATGAAGCGGGACAGTTGTACTTACCTCCGCGCGTCGCGATGCCATCTTCGAGAGCGGCCGCGGTAGTCACGATCTTGAAGGTCGACCCCGGAGGAAATGCCGCCTGAGTCACTCGATTGATGAGCGGATTGGCTGGATCGTTGGCCAGTGCATCGAAATTCGCTCGCGATATCCCACCTGTAAACATGGCCGGATCGAAAGTCGGCAACGATGCCATCGCGATGATCTCCCCATTTATAGGGTCCATTACGACGGCCCCTCCAGCAGTCGCGAGGTAATTCTTCTGCGATTCCTTGTCGAAGATCGTGCGGGCTTTCGTGAGCCCTAGGAGCAATGACGCCTCGACTACAGCTTGGATACGGGAGTCGATCGAAGTGACAACGTCGCGTCCTAACTCAGGTTCGCTGCGGCCTTTCTCTCGGATCACCTTGCTCGTGGAATCCACTTCAAGTTTGAGCTGGCCCTCCTTGCCATGCAGATCCTTCTCATATGCCCCTTCGATGCCGGCCTTTCCGACCAAGGCCCCAAGCCGGTATCCCTTGTATCGATCCTGCTTGACCTGGTCGGGATTGATCTCGCCGACATATCCCAACAAGTGGGCAGCCATAAGACCTTGCGGATACTCCCGGGCCGTTCGCTCCTCGGTTACCACGCCCGGAAACTCACTTTGGTGTTCTTTGATATACGTAACGACATCCTCGGAGACTTCCTCGGCAACAGGAACGGCGGCGTATGGCAGAACATTGCGGTCATCGATGCGATCGGCGATCTGCGCAGCCGTCAAACCCAGCACGGGCACCAATCGCTCGATGATGATGTCGCGATCGGCAAGAGCATCGCGACGCACCGAAACCGTAAGTGAGGGCCTGTTACGAACAAGTTCCACGCCATTTCTATCGAGGATCCTGCCCCGAGTTGGAGCGATAGGGACCAACTTCACCTGATTGAATTCTGCCGCATTGGCATAATCGGTATAGGCCAACACCTGGAGGAACCACAGCCTCACAGCCAGCGCGCTCATCAATGACACGAAGACCATGCCAAGGGCAGTTAATCGGATCCGAATGTTCACCACCTATAGACCTTCTCTTTTTGATATAGAGAAGTTAAACGCCTGATCGCTGGATACAGAAAAGGGGTTAGCAAGGCATTGAAGACTGCGGTCAGTAAGATAACGCGAACTTGACGATCAAAGCCGATGCTGGATCGGTCGACCAAGGCCAATAGGATCTGATGTATCGACGTCCCTGCAAGGCTCCCGACGAAGATTCCTACCACGGGAATCATCACGCTGCTCGACTGAACATAGGGCCGAACGATGCCGACGGTGTAGCCAACGATCAGGTATGCCAGGCCAGTAAACCCAACCGGAGAATCCAGTAAGAGGTCGCGGAGCAACCCCACGCTGAAGCCAGCAACCGCCCCAGCCGTAGGACCCTCCAACAGCGCCAGACAAATAACGACACCGAGAAGTAGGTCCGGAGTGACGTCAAAAAATAATGACCTGGCGAAAAACGTCGTCTGAACTAGGGCAGCGGTAAGCATGAGCAACACGAAAATACCTAGCCGTCCCATCATCGCCCCATCACCGCCCCATCACCGCTTCGACACCGGACCGGAGTCGAGCAAGACCAGCACCGTATCAAGGCGTGAGAAATCGACGAATGATCGAACGTGGGCGATCTTGCTCAGGCCGTCGCGCGACGACTGAACACGGGTGATACGTCCGATAGGAATGTTCGCGGGGTAGATGCCCTTGTCGTACCCAGAAGTGATGACCGTTTCGCCGATCTTCACGGGTGCGTCAGGATCGATGAATTCGAACTTCATGTCGTCCTCGCCCTTGCCGCCCAAGACTCCGGTCTCGCCGGAGCCTGTGAGTTTGGAACCAACCGCGTGTTCAGGGTCGATCACCATCAGCACCTTCGCCTGGTGGCGAAGCGCAAGGGTGACACGCCCCACCAGACCTTCAGCCGATACGACGGCCATATCCTCACGAAGCCCGTCAGCTCGGCCTTTGTCTAAAAACACGGTCCACTCCTGATTCGAAGGACCAACACCGATCACGCGAGCAGCGATGGTTTTGCCTTGCGTCCAAGGTTTCTGTTCTATCAGCGCTTGCAGTCGTTCGTTTTCAAGCAATACGCCCGGGAACTCGCGCTGTTGTGCTTTTAGCCGATCGTTCTCGTTCTCAAGCAAGGTGATCTCGGAACGAAGTCCTCCTATCGAAGCCAGCCCGGACAGGAACTCGCCCACGGGTCGGAATAGTCGCCCTATCCCATCTTGCAGAGGCGCAACAACCGACACTGCAACATCTTGCGCGCGTCGGATGGGACCACCCCGATTCGAACGGAAATCGAGGGTTACGACTGTAGCGGTGGCGGCAAGTAACGCCGCGAGCGCCACGCGTTGCTTCGTCGACTTTCGGTACATCAATTTAAATGGGTCAAATGGGTCAAATGGGTCAAATGGGCCCCTAGCGGCGGCTCGAGGCGATCAGCACACGCTTGAGCGCCTCGAATTCCTCCAAACACTTTCCCGATCCGATGGCCACACACGACAACGGATTTTCCGTCACGTGGATCGGCATTCCCGTCTCATATTTCAAACGTTCATCCAGGCCCTTGAGCAGCGCCCCGCCTCCGGTCAGCACGATTCCTTTGTCCATGATGTCGCCTGCCAATTCCGGCGGAGTCTTGTCCAGCGTAGCTTTGACGGAATCGACTATCGAATGAACAGGCTCTTCGATGGCCCTTCTTATCTCTTCAGCCGAAACGATGATGGTTTTGGGCAAGCCAGTGACCAAGTCGCGACCCCGAATCTCGGCATGACCCTCATCGGGCAGTGGGAAGGCTGAACCAATAGTTATCTTGATCTCTTCGGCGGTCCGTTCGCCCAACATCAATGAATACTCTTTCTTGATGTAAGCGATGATCGCCTCATCGAGTTCGTCGCCAGCTATACGAATCGACAGGCTTGTAACGATGCCACCCAATGAAATAACTGCGACTTCAGTTGTTCCCCCACCGATATCAACAACCATATTGCCAGCAGGTTCGTGCACCGGTAGTCCTGCGCCGATAGCCGCAGCCATCGGCTCTTCGATGATGAATGCACTTCTTGCCCCAGCAGCGATAGTCGCTTCTTCAACGGCACGCTGTTCGACTCCCGTGATGCCAGACGGAACACAGATAACAACCCGGGGCTTTGCCAGGACCCGTCTTTTGTGCACCTTCTGGATGAAATAGCGCAGCATCTTTTCCGTAACGTCGAAGTCGGCGATAACTCCGTCTTTCAATGGACGGATCGCCTGTATATGACTTGGCGTGCGTCCGATCATCCGCTTAGCTTCGGTTCCAACCGCCAGGATGGCATTAGTTTTCATGTTGATCGCCACGACCGACGGTTCGTTCAAAACGATGCCTCGCCCGCGCACATAAACCAACGTGTTAGCCGTGCCCAGGTCGATCGCCATGTCGCGGCCCATGAAGGTGAAGGCTTTATCTGCTGCCATACGTCTAAGAACTCCCTACTTCGCTGATTTTAAGCAAGAGCCATTGTAACCACTGCTCAGTGAGAAGGAGCCTGACCTTGCATCACCTGGGCGCTCAAGGAGCGCCGAAGCGTTCCGGCGACACGTGCCTGCAGTTCATCCGCCCGGATCGGCTTGGAGAATAGATCCTTAACGCCTTTGAAATCAAGACAACTCGGCTCCTGATCTTCGTACCCGGGCTTAGTCAAAAGAACCACGGGAATGGCCGCCATCCCAGGATTTTCCTCCATCCTTTGAAGGACAGCGCACGGAGTCTCCGGCAGGGCGATGCTCATGATCACAAGGTCCGGCAGGTCCCTTTCTGCGATCGCCATTGCGTCTTCCCCGGTCTCAACTAGCGTCACCGAGTACTTGGGAGTCAGCATCTGTTCGATCAACGCGCCAGTATTCGCGTCGTTCTCGATGACAAGAACCGCTTGGGGGCTGCCATCTTCATCGGAGACGTTGTTCGTGCCAGGAGGCAGGAATACCTCGGCAACCGGCGTCTCGCCTCCCGGTGAGAATGCGGTTTCAGGTAAGCCGAGTCCACAGAAAGGACAGCTGACCCATTCGGGGTCAACACGACTCTTACAACTTCGGCAGACCTCGCCGGCGAGATTGTGACTGCAATAAGGGCACTTAACGTAAGACGCCTCTACTTCCCGACCGCACGCGGAACATCGTTCCAAATCGTCGCGGTCGAAGCGAGTCAAGCGGATGACCTCCTCCAAAGAAGTGACCCCTTCCAGGGCCTTCTCCACGGCTGCCTGCTGCAGTGTCTTCATTCCCTCAGCCTGAGCCGCCACCGTGACCACAGCCGCTGAAGCGCCTGAAGAGATCATCTCCCTGATCTTACGGCTTACAGAAAGGACCTCGAAAATACCGATCCGTCCGCGGTAGCCTGTGTAACCGCACTCTTCACAGCCACGACCACGAACGATGTTGTGCTTCGCCAGATCCTTCGGGCTGAGGCCAAGAAGGCCGAGAGTCCAATCGCTAGGTTCGTCCGCTTCCCGGCAGTGGCTGCAAACAGTACGAAGCAATCGTTGCGCAACCACCAACGACAAGGAAGACGCCACTAGGAATTGCTCGATGCCGATGTCACTTAAACGGGTTAGCACCGATGGAGCATCGTTGGTGTGCAATGTGGTCAGAACGAGATGGCCGGTCATCGAGGCCTGCATCGTGATGCGGGCGGTTTCTGCGTCCCGGATCTCTCCCACCATGATCACGTCGGGGTCTTGACGTAAAACTGATCTCAAGCCGCGGGCAAAAGTCAGTCCTATTTTTTCGTCGACCTCGATCTGGCTAGTACCCAACATCTCGTACTCAACGGGATCCTCAAGAGTCACCATGTTCCTATCAACCGACGCCAATTCCGAGAGAGCGGCGTACATGCTGGTCGTCTTTCCGCTTCCGGTAGGCCCCGTGAATATGATAAGACCCTGGTGAGCGGCAAGATGTTTCTCGATCGAAGTCTTCTGCCGATCACTCAGACCCAGTCTGTCCAGCGTCAGTGCGCGCTCACCCTTGGGCAGGAGGCGAATGACCGCTTTCTCGCCCCAAACTGTCGGGACGGTCGAGATACGCATGTCCAGACTATCGCTGCCCAAACTGAACCTTCCCCGCCCGTCCTGGGGTCGTCTGTGCTCAGCGATATCCATCCCTGCCATCACCTTGATACGGGAGATGGCCGGCCGCTTCACCCACTTGGGTAACATGGCATTTTCCCGAAGCGCGCCGTCCACCCGGAACCGAACCCTCAATTTGTCCGGATACGGTTCCACGTGAATGTCGGTTGCTCCCAGCCGGATCGCGTCTGAGAACAGGTTCTGAACGAGTTGAACTATCGGAGCGGATTCGATCTCTTCACGGAGCGAATCTTCGAGTTCGTCGTCATCGGCTTCGAGTTCGTCGATCACGTCGGCTCCCCCGCCTTCGACGTTCCCATTGAGTTCATAGAGCCTAGAGATCAGCTCTATGACTGCAGTTTGAGTCGACACGACTCGTCTCATTTCCTTGTGCGCGGTGACAGCCCTGAGATCGTCGACTGCGAAAACGTTAGCTGGATCGACCATCGCGATCGTCAGCACCCCATCCTCGATGGAAACTGGGACGACGAGATTGCGAAGGGCCCATCGCTTGGGCACTAGGGACGCTAGCGAGAAGTCGGGATGAGACCTGCGGAGATCCATGTAAGGCAAAGACAATTGGCGCGCGCACGCTCGGGCCACATCGCCTTCGGTCACCGCCCCCAACTGGACCAAATAGGCACCGAGGCGCATAGGTCGACCTTCAACCGCCTCAAGGTGGGCTAGGGCCTCATCGATCTTGTCCTGCTCTATGAGACCTGCTTCAACAAGCAACTCACCTAGTCGGGCTCTTGCGGGTATCGAAGTCAAATGCAGCGGATCCTCTCTGACGGCGATGTCAATTCTAGGACCCTCAGTGTATGCCTAAACGGGGAAGTACAGGCCCAGTTCTCGCTTGGCTGAGTCGGGACCATCCGACCCATGTACCAAGTTCTCAGTCACTTCCAAACCGAAGTCACCTCGCAAAGTTCCTGGAGCGGCCTTTTTTGGGTCAGTGGCACCCATCAGTGTTCGTACTACCGAGATCGCCTCTTCTCCTTCGACCCCCATAGCCACAACTGGACCAGAAGTTATGAATGAGATCAGATCCGCAAAGAAGGGCTTTTCCTTGTGTTCCTCGTAATGCAGGCCCGCTAGTTCCTTGTCGATCGTTAGCATCCTCAACGCCACTATTTTCAGTTTCTTGCGTTCCAAACGTGAGACAACTTCGCCGACAAGGCCGCGCTTCACGCCGTCGGGTTTCACCATTACGAATGTGGTTTCCATAGGCGAATACTAGGCCCTATCCGTTCTTTTCGAATCCGCCCACCGCTGCGGTGTTGGAATTCGAAAAGAAAGCCAGATGGTCACGGGCCTCGCCGACCGTGAGAAGGCTGCCGGTTACCAGGATCAATTCGCCTTCCTTAGCCGACTTCTTCGCCGTGTCGATCGCTTCGCTCAAAGACTCGATCACCGAGACTTGGGCGTGCTGAACCAGGGCAGCCAAACGCCTGGGATCAGCCGCCCGTGGGCTGTCGGAGCGCGTAAAGATGATGCGGTCCGCAACAGGTACGAGATGTCCAAGGATCCCTTCAATATCTTTGTCGTCAAAGATCGCTATCACCATGGTCGTGAAGCGGGCGCCGAAGGCTTCCGGCAGTGCGGCAGCAAGTGCCGCGGCTCCATCGGGGTTGTGCGCCCCATCAAGAACCACCAAGGGATCACGGCCTACAACTTCGAGACGACCAGCGGAACGAACCGACGACAACCCAGTCCACACGGCATCTTGATCAAGGACTTGGCCGACAAATGCCTCGCATGCGACGACCGCGATGGCGGCGTTGCGGGCCTGATGGCTGCCAAATAGCGGAACCATTAATTCGGAATAAGTGTCGTAGATGCCTGCCACTGAGATCACCCGGCCCCCCACTGCAGGTTGGTCGTTAACCAGATGCACGTCGCGGCCCATAAGCACCAGGCGCGCATCGCTGCGAAGGCATGCATCTTGAATAACTTCACGGACATCATCTTGCTGAGCCGCACTGATCACCGTTGAACCGGCCTCGATGATCCCTGTCTTCTCACGGGCATTGTCGGCGGCTGTGGTGCCCAACAGTTTGCGATGATCAACATCGATGTGACTTAAAACCGAAACAGCACTTTGAATCACGTTCGTGGCATCCCAACGCCCGCCGAGGCCCGCCTCGACTACTGCGGCCCCTACCACCTTGTCCGACATCCACTCAAAAGCCATGGCCGTTAACACTTCGAAGTACGTAACTTGCTCATCACGTTCGTTCTCAACCATTTGGACGAACGGAAGGAGGTAGAAGAAGATTGCGGCGAACTCATCCTGCGAGATCAGCGACGAGATAGGACCCTCACTTGAAAAAGCGACTAACGCTATCCGTTCGCGGACGGTCTGCAGGTGAGGCGATACGTAGGTGCCCGACTTGATGCCGTGAGAAGCCAATATCGAGCCGATCATCCTGGTTGTCGTTGACTTTCCATTGGTGCCAGCGACGTGGATCGTTGGATAGGTCAGTTCAGGGTGGTCAAGCAATTCCGTGATCGCCCCGATTCGACCGAGGTCGGCCTTTATTCCGAATCCGCGCGCATCAAGATTGGCTACAGCCTGGTGGTATGGAGTTGTCATTTCGAAGGGGTGTCGAGCTGATCCAATTGGTCGAGCACCATCGCTTCGAGCTCACTCTGCTCTTTCAGTTTTTGCTCTTGTTGGGCAACCACATCCGCTGGAGCTTTGGCACGAAATCCTTCGTTGGAAAGTTTCGTACTCAAACGTTCTATCTCGGCACGAGCCTGACCAAGGCCCTTGTTAAGCCGTTCGCGCTCAGCATCAAGATCGAGTAAACCCGCCAGAGGAATCGCTATGTCGATGTCGCCAACAGAAAGTCGCGCCACCGCTTCTTCGGTGGGAGGTTCGGATGAAAACATGAACGTCGTATGTCTGGCAAGGCCTGCAAGCATCGACTCTTCTCGACGAAGGTTTGCCAGCGCTTCAGCGTTGGCGGACGACAAGAACACCTCGACGTTAGTCGCAAGAGCAACGCGATGATCTGACCGGAACCGCCGGATGGCACCAACGACTTCCTTGATCCTGTCAAAACTCGCCTCTGCCTCCAAGTCAATGGCGGCAGCATCGGACTCTGGCCATTGGGCGACGATCAGTGCTGATGATGATTTCGTCCCCGGCAGAGTCATCCAGATCTCTTCCGTGATGAAAGGCATGATCGGGTGCAATAGCCGAAGCGTCGATTCGAGGACCCAAACCAAAACCGTCGCAACATCTGCTTTTGCTTTGTCATCGTCGCCATACAACCGGCTCTTCGACGATTCGATATACCAATCGCAATATTCATTCCAGATGAACTCATAAAGAGTTCGCGCGGCGGCGGCTATCTCGAATCTCTCAAGGCGGTCAGTAACGTCTTTGGTCACGTTTGCGAGCAGAGACAGGATCCAACGGTCCGATATCTCCAAGTTTTCAGGAAGTTCATCGGCAGCGAATTCGGCGTTCATCAAAACGAAACGCGAGGCATTCCACAGTTTGTTCGCAAAGTTGCGAGACCCGGCTATCCATTCTTCGTTCAGGAAGATGTCTTGACCCGTTGCGTGTTCCGCGAGGGTGAACCGCAAAGCATCGGTACCGTAACGATCGATGAGTCCGATGGGGTCTATTCCATTGCCCAGCGATTTCGACATCTTCTGTCCCTTTTCATCGCGCACGATCCCATGGATAATCGCCCACTTGAAGGGCACGTCCCCCATGAAATGAAGACCAGCAATCATCATGCGCGAAACCCAAAGATGGATGATTTCGTAGCCAGGAACCGTCGCCACTGTGGGATAGAAGTAAGCAAGGTCTTCTGTTTGCTCGGGCCATCCGAGCACCGAAAATGGCCAGAGCTGGCTCGAAAACCAAGTGTCTAAAACATCTGGATCCTGACGTATCGATGACGAATCGCACTCTGAGCAGACACTTGGATCGTCCATCGACGCCCAAACCTTTTCGCAATCGTCGCAATACCAGACAGGGATCCGATGGCCCCACCAAAGTTGGCGCGAGATGCACCAATCGCGAACCTGCTCCATCCAATTGAGATAGTAGTTAGTCCAGCGTTCTGGATAAAAACGCGTCCGTCCCTGCTTGACGGCTTCGATGGCAGGCTCCGCAAGTGGACGCATCCGAACGAACCATTGCTCTGAAAGCCAGGGTTCGATGACGGTCTTGCACCGATCACAGACGCCTATCTGATACTCGTGCTCATCAGAGCCGGTAAGAAGAGATTGCTTGGCAAGTTCCTCACGGACGGCCTCTCGCGCCTCGTATCGGTTCAGGCCCGCAAACGGTCCACCGTTTTCGTTAACAAAAGCCTTAACGTCAAATATGTTGATCTTGTCTAGGTTGTGCCGCTCGGCTATCTCGAAGTCGGTTTGGTCATGGGCGGGCGTTATCTTCACAGCGCCAGTTCCGAACTCGCTCTCGACTGCTTCGTCGGCAACGATGGGAATCTCGCGCCCGTGGATAGGATGACGGGCCATCCTGCCTATTAGGTCACGATAACGATCATCTTCAGGATGCACCGCGATCGCGGTATCGCCTAGCATCGTTTCCAAGCGCGTCGTTGCCACAGTGACATGCCCCGACCGGTCCGCGAGCGGATACTTGAATCGAACGAGTTCTCCCTTGTGGTCGATGTGGTTCACTTCGACATCGCTGATGGCTGTCTCGCAGCCTGGACACCAGTTGATTATTCGATTGCCTCGATAGATGAGGTCTTCGTTGAAGAGGTCCACGAAGACCTTGCGGACAGCCTTCGACAGACCTGGATCCATAGTGAATCGTTCGCGACTCCAATCGGCAGACGAACCGAGACGCTTCAACTGCTCGATGATCTGGCCCCCATACTTTTGTTTCCATTCCCAAACAAGTTCAACGAACTTGGCGCGACCAAGGTCGTGGCGCGTCCTTCCCTGCGACCTCAACTCCTTTTCAACAACATTTTGGGTAGCGATGCCAGCATGATCCGTTCCAGGGATCCAAAGAGCCGCGTATCCCTGCATCCGTTTCGTACGAATCAAGATGTCCTGGAGCGTGTTGTCGAGAGCATGCCCAAGATGAAGTACGCCAGTGACGTTCGGCGGGGGAATGGCTATACAGAAAGGCTTCTTCGAAGGATCGGGCGACGCGGTGAAGTATCCGCCTTCCTCCCAACTCTTATAGATCCGCCCCTCGACCTCGTCGGGTGCGTAAACCTTCGATAACTCAGACATCACTACCTCCAACAAAAAGCCCCGCTTTTAGGCGGGGCAAGGGACCACTAACGCCGGAGTTAACTGCCGACGCGGCCCCTGCTTGCTACTACTGGGATATCCATTGGTCTCATTCTATTGCCTCACGCAGACTTTTCGCCACGCTCTTGACGCTTGGGCTTCTCGGCGATCCGTGGAACCAACGTTGGATTAACCTTCTTCCGTACGGTTTCACCATCGATAACGCACTTCATGATGTCCTTGCGCGAAGGGAGGTCATACATGACATCGAGCAGAACCTCTTCCATGATTGCTCGCAACCCCCTGGCACCGGTTCCACGGAGCATCGCTTGGTCCGAGATGGCAACTAAGGCATCTTCGGTGAACTCGAGCTCAACCCCATCGAATTCGAGAGTGCGCTGGAACTGTCGGACCAACGCGTTCTTAGGTTTGGTAAGTATCTCGATAAGCGCATCGCGCGACAGGTTGTGAACATGGGAGATGACCGGCAGGCGGCCAACGAACTCGGGAATGAGACCAAACTTCAACAGGTCTTCAGGGAGCACTTTCGACAGGATCGTCCCGAGATCCTTTTCGTCCATCTTGCGCACATCGCCCCCGAAACCGATGCCGCGACCGCCTGTTCGCGACTCGACGATCTTTTCAAGTCCGGCAAATGCTCCACCGCATATGAACAAAACGTTCGAAGTGTCGATCTGAATAAATTCCTGATGGGGATGTTTGCGGCCCCCTTGAGGAGGAACGCTGGCTGTAGTTCCTTCGAGGATCTTCAGCAAGGCCTGCTGAACACCTTCGCCTGAAACGTCTCGGGTGATAGAAGGGTTTTCGGATTTACGTGCGATCTTGTCGATCTCATCGATGTAAATGATTCCAGTCTCGGCTTTTTTCACGTCATAGTCGGCGGCCTGGATGAGTTTCAACAATATGTTCTCAACGTCTTCGCCCACATAGCCTGCCTCGGTCAAGGCCGTTGCATCTGCTATGGCGAAGGGAACATTGAGCATGCGAGCCAGGGTTTGTGCAAGCAATGTCTTGCCGCAACCCGTTGGACCCAGCAAAAGGATGTTCGACTTCTGGAGTTCAACCTCGTCTTCTTTGGGCGTACCAGATTGGATGCGCTTGTAATGGTTGTAGACCGCGACCGACAAGACCTTTTTGGCTTGCTCCTGCCCGACGACATAGTCGTGCAAAAATTCGTATATCTGCTTGGGCTTAGGAAGTTCTTCTAGTTTAAGTTCGGAAGTTTCAGCTAATTCTTCTTCGATGATCTCGTTGCACAGGTCGATACATTCGTCGCATATGTACACGCCGGGACCTGCGATGAGCTTCTTGACTTGTTTTTGGGACTTCCCACAGAAACTGCACTTCAGCAGATCGCCACCATCGCCGAACTTGGCCACTTCGTTCGCCTATCCCTTAGATTTCACGTCTTCTTCAAGGTGCTTCATTGCAACGGGTGAATCGGTCCGTTTCATCAGAACATCATCGATAATACCGTAGGTCTTGGCCTCTTCCGCGGTCATGAACTTGTCTCGATCGATGTCTTTTTTCACCTGATCGAAACTCTGGCCAGTATGCTGCGACAGGATTTCACCCATCCGCTTGGTCAGGGCCAAAACCTCACGTGCCTGGATGTCGATGTCTGTGGGCGTCCCCGAAAAACCCGCAGACCCCTGATGGATCATGATCTTGCTATTGGGCAGGGCGAAACGCTTGCCTGGGGCACCGCCAGCCAGCAATATCGCCCCCATGGACATGGCCATGCCAACGCAGAATGTCGACACCGGAGACTTGATGTACTGCATGGTGTCGTAGATAGCCATTCCAGCGTAGACCTGGCCCCCGGGCGAGTTGATATAGATCGAGATGTCACGATCAGAGTCCTCCGACTCCAGGAATAACAACTGAGCGATGATGAGGTTAGCGATCGCGTCGTCCACTTGCGTGCCGAGAAAGATGATCCGTTCCTTAAGCAGTCGTGAATAGATGTCGTAAGAGCGCTCGCCGCGACTGGTCTGTTCGATGACCATTGGGACCAGATAGTTCTGCATCACAACTCCTTGTTAGCTTCGTCGGTTATGTCGGCATGTTCGACCAAGAAGTCGAGTGCCTTCCTTCGCAGGATATCACCGGCCAGTGCATTGACCCGGCCACTTTTTCCCAATTGCCGCAATATGTCTTCCGGTTTTTCACCCGTTCTCCGAGCAAGCCCTTCGAGTTCGTCGTCGAGGTCTTGTTTGGTCAACTGCAGATTTTCCTGCTCTGCCACTTTGTCTAAGATCAGGTCGGCCGCGACCTGTTTAGCCGACGACTCGCGGAACCGTTCAACAAGTTCGTCTTGCGAGATCTTCGAAGCCTCGAGGTACTGCTCGATAGTCGCGCCTGAACTCTCGACTTCCGTGATCAATCGCGTCAGGCGAAATTGTGTTTCGGCGGCAAGCATCGATTCCGGCAGATCCAGACCAGCGAGGTCGACGACCTGATCGAGGATCTGGCTGCGAACCGCCATATCTGCCTCGACACTTTTGACTTGCCCGATCCGCAAAGACAAGTCGCCCTTCAGTTCTTCTAAAGTGTCGAACTCCGAGCAGGTCTTCGCCAACTCGTCATCCAATTCCGGAAGTCGCTTCACTTGTACCTCTTTGACGATCCCTTTGAATGTGACCTCGCGCTCGTCAGGAAGAACTGAATTGAATCGCAAGATGTCACCCGCACGTTTGCCTTCAAGTTCAACGTCCAGTTGTGGAACGAAACTCGACGACCCGACTTCGTATAGGAGGTCATCGGCCCCCAGGTCTTCGAGCGGGACGTCGTGCTGAGAGCCATGCAGGCTCATCGTGACGAAGTCGCCTTTGGTTGCGTTACGACCGACCGCCTCCAAGGTTGCGACCCTGTCGCGCAAACGGTCGATCTGAGCTAAGACCTCTTCATCGGTAGCTTCTGTTGGAGGTCTTACGGCAGAGATCGCAGCCAATTCGGGAAGCTTCACCTCGGGAAGGATGTCGAAGGCAGCAGTAAAAGTTAGGCCCGAAGTTTGGTCGAACTGCTCGACCGTAAGGTCGGGATGGGTTATTGCGCGGAGCGATTCCTTCTGGATCGCCTCTTGATAGAAAGTTGCCATCGCGTCCTGGAGAAATTCTTCGTCGATGGCTTCGCGCCCTATTCGGCTCTCTAGCACCGCCCGTGGCACTTTGCCTTTTCGGAATCCGGGAACCTTGACCTGCTGAGCCAAGCGCTTAAAGGTCGATTCGTAATGAGGCGCGAACTCATCGGGTTGCACCTCTATGGTGAGCTTGCAGCGTGTTGGGCTTTGTTGTTCCAATTCGGTCTTCATGCGTTGAGATGGTACCGGATAGACTCCTGTTGCAAGAACGGGATGTAGCGCAGCTTGGTTAGCGCGCCTGCTTTGGGAGTAGGAGGCCGGGAGTTCGAATCTCCCCATCCCGACGCCCCCATTGGGGGGAGTCTCGCGGGCGTAGCTCAATGGTAGAGCTCCAGCCTTCCAAGCTGGTGGTGCGAGTTCGATCCTCGTCGCCCGCTCTTAAGAGCACCGAAGGAAAGGAAAGGCAATGTCAGACCTGTCGAAGATCCGAGAGCACGTCGAAGCCAACTCGGGCCGTTTCGTTGATCTGTTGAAAGAGGCGTGTTCGATACCAAGCGTCTCGACAGAAGGAAACGGCTTCGACACGATGTCTGACTGGCTTCAAACCAGACTTGAGCGCTTGGGGGCCTCCGTCCAGCGTTTGAATGTTCCAGGATCGCCCGATGCTTTGCTCGGAGTCATCCCCGGTCGGGGACCACGAACTTTGATGATCTACGACCACTATGACGTGCAGCCAGTTGATCCGATCGACCTTTGGATATCACCGCCATTTGAACCAACCGAGCGCGACGGTCGCGTTTATGCCCGAGGGGCGGCTGACAACAAGGGCGACTTGATTGCAAGGCTGTGCGCCCTCGAAACATATGCCGACTTATTCGGCGAACTTCCCTTTACGCTCAAGTTCTTCATAGAGGGCGAGGAAGAATCGGGTAGCGCCAACTTTGAAAACATCTGCCACACGTTTGCCGAGGAACTACGTTCTGACGATTGCGTTTGGGAGGGGGGCTGGTTCGACCACGACGGCCGACCGCAGATGTTTTATGGATGCAAGGGCCTGCTGTATGCCGAACTCACCGCGAAGAAACTTTCCGGAGACCAGCATTCGTCCATAGCGGTGTACGCGCCTTCCGCCGCTTGGGAATTGTTGCGCGCGGTTGCATCGTTGAAAGATGCCAACGGACGCGTAGCCATAGATGGCTTCTATGACGACATAGTCGAGCCTGGGGCTGCGGAACTTGACCTTGTTCGAAAGATCCCATTCAATGAAGAGGCAACCAAGAAGCATCTGTCGATCGACAGATTCGTGAATGACCTAACTGGCGAGCAGCTAAAGCGCGACCTGCTTTACACACCAACTTGTAACATCGCCGGATTCACAACAGGCTACGGAGTGCCGGGGGCCGCGAAGACAGTTCTGCCTGCTGAAGCGATGGCGAAACTCGATTTCCGGTTGGTTCCAGATCAGTCTGCCGAGGACATCGGGAAGAAACTTCAGTTGCACCTCGAAAAGCACGGCTTCGACGACGTAAAGCTTGAAGTGCTGAGCGGCGAAAACCCATCACGCTCGTCGGTAGACACGCCCTTAGGCAGGGCGGCCGAGTCGGTAGCCAAAGAATGGTTCCAACACCCGCTAACGGTTTACCCGCTGATGTATGCGACTGGGCCCATGCACCCGATCGCCCAGGGGCTTGGCATCCCCATATGTTCGCCGCCAGGCGTGGGAAGGCCCGACTCAAATCTCCACGCGCCCAACGAGAATGCACGGATCGCCGATTACCTCGACATCATCGGCTATACGACTGCATACCTAGACGAGTACGGCAGACAGTAGTAGGGTCGCAACAACTTCTCCAATTTCCCCACCGCTTCCCCGAGAAACGCTCAAAACTACATCCGTGTAATTTTGAGTGCTAGAATCCGGTTGACGTCGAAAGAGTGGGGAACGGTCGAAATTTGAATATGCGCTTAGCCGGAGCCCTGGCGGTCTTCGCTATAGGTTTGCTGTTTGTAGGTGTCGTGGCTCTACTGAGTCCGGGATCCGATACGCCCGACATCCCTTCAGCTACGCCCACCTCGCAGGACCTCACCCCATCGATAACTTCATCACCCTTCGCCTTCCCTAGCGATACATCACCTGCGGCGACCACGCCGACCCAACCTACTGTCGCGGCAAGCGGATCGGGCCAATCACAAAGCCCTTCGCCGTTGCCTTCTCCTTCGCCTTCTGCGGCCCCCACGGTTGCTCCCCCGCCGCCTCCCGCTAACCCAGTGGCGATGACGGGGCCCCCCGCGTGGGCAGGGTGGGCAGGTGCCGTCCCGCTGCTGCTCGGAATCGTGATGCTGCGGCGATTACGCGCCCAGCCCTAAACTTAAGGCTCGCGCTCGTAGCTCAACTGGACAGAGCAGCCGGCTTCTACCCGGCAGGTTGGGGGTTCGAGTCCTCCCGGGCGCACCATCTGATCTAGCCCGCGGACGTTCGCGTCGATCTGCACGTGACACGTGCGCTCCGACGCGAACTACGTCAGCGGCCCGGGTCGAATGGCGTTGGGTCGGTGAAAGATGCATGCCCCACGATCATCTGAGCGGCCAACAGGCCGCTTCCTGCACCAAGCATCACGCCTTGGCCCCCGT
>JBDSRR010000222.1:0-3644 GCA_039929185.1 Actinomycetota bacterium | reverse complement strand
GCCGAGGCACAGACGCGCTTGCTCGAGAATCGTGAGTTTTTTCGTTTCCGTAACGAGTCCGATCTGAACATCGATGTGTTGCAGGTCGGCATCGATGATGTGGTCATGGGCGAGTGGGAGTTTGAATCGATCCGTAAACTATTCGATGTTCTTGAGTTTCGTCTTCTCTACGAACGCCTGAGCGCAGGACATCCCGATGCCCAGGTGGCCGTCAAAGGCTTTGAAGCGCATGTTGAAGTTGTGGCTGACGGTTTTGAATTGGCGGAGGAACTCGCAGATATCTCTCCTTTGGTGGTTCGCATCATCGGAGACTCGGACCGTTTTCAAAGTAAACCGGACGTTTTGGCGTTCGTAGTACCGGATGGGGGCCGGGTTTTTCACGCCAAGGGTGAAGTCAGGGGTGAAATCAAGGGTGGACTTGACTCGTTGGGCGAAATATTGAGTCAGGTTCCCCTGGTGACGCATGGTTCGAAGGAGGCGTTGCAGCGTCTGATGTCGTGCGGCATCGATGTTCAAATTGCCATGGACAACGAGATAGCCGCCTATCTTCTGGATCCCGCCCGAGGCTCCTATGCGCTCGACGAGATGGCTCGCGAATATCTTGGCCGGGAGTTGAAACTCGATGCCGGTCAGCCATCTGACGGGCAACAGTCATTGTCATTAGACGATGAGCAATTTCCCGGCGATTCCGCTGGTTTGGAAGCCATCGTCATCGGCTTACTCGCTGAGATCATGCAGCAACAACTTCGCGATCGCGGGGCATGGGAACTGTTGACCGACCTCGAACTGCCCTTGGCGCGAGTGCTAGCCAAAGTTGAAACGAACGGCGTGAAGATCGATGTCGGTTACCTGCAAGAACTATCTGCGACGATGAGTAAGCAGATGTCCGCGATCGAGGGCGAGATCTTCGAACACGCCGGGGGCCCCTTCAACATCGGTTCGCCGCCGCAGTTGCGGACGGTACTTTACGAGCGACTTGGTCTTAAGCCTTCGAAGAAAACCAAGACGGGGTTCTCAACCGATGCGAGCGTTCTGGAGTCGCTTCGCGAAGAGCATCCCATAATCGACCTGATCCTCAAACATCGTGAGAAATCGAAATTGAAGTCGACTTACCTCGATGCTCTGCCGCCCTTGGTGGACAGGCAAACCGGCAGGGTTCATTGCCGTTTCAATCAAACGGTGGCGGCTACGGGAAGACTGTCTGCCGAGCGTCCCAACTTACAGAACATCCCCATCCGAACTGCCGAGGGGAAGCAGATCCGTCGTGCATTCATTCCCGAGGAAGGTAACGCCTTCGTTGTCGCTGACTACTCGCAGATCGAACTACGGATAATCGCCCATCTTTCCGAGGACACTGAACTGGTTGCAGCGTTTCACCGGGGCGACGACATCCATCGCAATTCAATCGCCAGCGCCCTTGGCATCGCTGTCGACGAGGTGACTCCTGAGCTTCGGAGTATTGGGAAGATGGTCACCTATGGGGTTGCCTACGGGATGGGGCCGTTCGGTTTGTCACAGCGGCTTCGTATCCCTGTTGATCAAGCCCGCGTCTATATCGACGGATTCTTTGGGTTGTACCCGAGTGTCCGAACGTATCTGGATGCTGTAGTCGAACAGGCGACCGAGGATGGATATACGACAACCATGTTGGGCCGACGTCGGTATGTGCCCGAGCTGAAGTCGCGCAATCCGCGAGTGAGAAGCCTCGGGGAAAGACAGGCACTCAACGCTCCTATCCAGGGCACCGCGGCTGACATCATGAAGTTGGCGATGATCCACGCTGATGCTGCTCTAGCGCAAACGTCGGCCAAGATGGTCATGACCGTTCACGATGAATTGGTTTTCGAGGTGCCTACCGATGAAGTGGCCGACGTGACCGAAAAGGTCCGCACAGCCATGCAAGGGGCCATCGAACTTAGCGTCCCACTATCGGTTGACCTTGCCTGGGGACCGAACTGGGCCGAAGCCAAGGCCTAAAATCTCTTTGCGTGCTAGCAGGGTGATACACTCTTTGAGCCTCCGTTCGCCTAGCGATTCGGGGAGTACCCCCGCCCTTTCGGGCAAAAGGAGCAAAATTTGACCCAAGGCATCACAGCTGAATCGGCTCGCGGCGCGGAATCTGCTCGCGGCGCGATAACAGAAAACGACATCGGTGACTACGACCAATTGGTCGCTGCAATCGACGCGACTATCAAGCCATTTTCTGACGGCGATCTTGTCAGCGGAACTATCGTCAAGATCGATAAGGAAGAGGTGCTGGTCGACATTGGATATAAGTCCGAAGGTGTTATCCCTGCAAGGGAACTGTCCATCCGCAACGATGTTGATCCCTCGGAACTTGTTTCGCTCGGCGAACCTATCGAAGCACTTGTGCTAACAAAGGAAGACAAAGAAGGTCGTCTGATCCTGTCGAAGAAGCGTGCTAGTTATGAACGTGCGTGGGGCCGTATCGAAGATCTGAAGCGCGCCGGCGAAGTGGTCAAAGGCATGGTCATAGAACACGTGAAGGGCGGACTCATCGTCGATATTGGTTTGCGGGGCTTCTTGCCTGCATCACTGGTCGAATTGCGTCGAGTCCGTGACCTTGAAGCGTTCGTCGGACAAGAACTCGAGTGCAAGATCATCGAACTCGACAAGAACCGAAACAACGTCGTGCTTTCACGCCGTGCGTTCTTAGAAGAAGCACATTCCGAACACCGAAAGGACTTCTTGGAGAATCTGAAAGTCGGCGAGCGACGAACTGGCACCGTTTCATCGATCGTTCCCTTCGGCGCCTTCGTCGATCTCGGTGGCGTTGATGGGCTCGTGCACGTTTCGGAATTGTCTTGGAAGCATGTTGATCATCCGAACGAAGTGGTTACCGTCGGTCAGGAGATCGAAGTCGAGATTCTCAATGTCGAATACGAGCGCGACCGCGTGTCGCTATCTTTGAAAAATACTCAGACAGATCCTTGGCAGACCTTCGCTGCATCGCACGGAATGGGCGATGTCGTCGATGGCGAAGTAACCAAACTAGTTCCTTTCGGGGCCTTCCTGAAGGTTGCTGATGGCATCGAAGGCCTTGTTCACATCTCTGAATTGGCCGAAGGCCATGTTGAACTTCCAGAGCAAGTAGTCACCCTGGGGCAGATCGCGAAGGTTCGCATCATCGACGTAGACCCAGATCGGCGGCGCATCAGTCTTTCATTGAAACAGGCGATAGATCCGTCGGCTGCGGTATACACGACCAGCACGCCGGTTCCAATCATCTCCGAAGAGATAATCGTTGCCGACTTCGAGAAAGAGGAAACAGACGCCCCCAGCACCGTCGTTGATGAAATCGTTGTCGATGAGATTGTTATCGATGAGATCGTCGCCGAGCAGGTCGAAGAAGCACCGGTTGTCGCATCGCAAGAAGCAGAGGTAGCGGTGGAACTTGACCCTGAGCCAACACCAGAATCTGAGCCCGACGTTAAGCCCGACGTTAAGCCCGAGCCAAAACTCGAAGGCGAACTGCTTGATTCTTCACCATCGGATTCCGAAGAGTCGCTTGAATCAATCCTCGAAGACATGAAGCGAGACCGTACCAGCGGTTGAAACTCATCGGACTTACGGGAGGGATCGCATCAGGTAAATCCACCGTGGCTTCGATGTTGCGCGAAAAA
>JBDSRR010000221.1:0-1827 GCA_039929185.1 Actinomycetota bacterium | reverse complement strand
TTACGACCCGTGGGGAACCCGGATCGACCAGATCGAAGTTGACCCAGCATGGACCCGTCTTATCGAGATAGGCATCGAATCTGGACTGGTAGCCATCCCGTACGAGATGTCGTTTGGCGAGTCATCTCGGGTTTTACAGTTTGGGCTCCAGCACATCTTTATGCCTGTCTCAGCAGTAGCGGACTGTCCGTTGAGCATGACTGATGCGGCTGCACGCGTTCTGCTTAATGAAGATATCGATCTGGCCCGACGTTACGTTCCAAGACTCACCGCCCGCCGGAATGCATGGACATCTGGACAGTGGATGACTGAAAAGCAGGGCGGCTCAGATGTTGGCCGCTCCGGCACTACAGCAACCCATGTCGACGGTAAGACGTGGCAACTGCACGGGACCAAATGGTTTAACTCTGCTACGACCGCCGACATTGCTCTTGCCTTGGCGCGCCCTGTTGGTGCAGAACAGACTAGCCGGGGCCTTTCCCTTTTCCTGCTCGAATTGCGAAATGCAGATGGAAGTTGGAATGGGATACAGGTTAGACGGCTGAAAGAAAAACTCGGGACACGAGCCGTACCGACCGCGGAACTCGATCTAGATGGATGCCTTGCTACTCAGGTTGGTGAGATCGGTCGGGGAGTACCGAAGATCGCCACCATGCTGAACATCACGCGTGTTCATGCCGCATTCGGTGGCAACTCACCTGTTGGCCAAGGTCTGTCTCTGGCGAGAGATTATGCGAAGAAAAGGGAGGCCTTTGGACAAAAGTTGATCGACCTCTCGGTGCATCGTCGGTGGCTGGGACAGATCGCGGCGGTTTATGAGGCTGGCCTCGTTCTATGTTTTCGGGCGGCGCAATTGCTCGGTGCCACGGAAGTGGATTCCTCTCAAGATGATCTAGCAAGAGTGGTGTTTCCCTTGGCGAAGATGGCAGCGGCGCGTCAAGGAGTTTGGGGTTGCAGTCAGATCGTTGAGAGTTTCGGTGGCGTCGGTTATCTCGAAGACTCAGGCATCCCCAGGCTTTTGCGTGATGTTCACGTGCAATGTATCTGGGAAGGAACAACGTCGATCATGGCCCTTGATGTTGTGCGGGCCCTGGGACGAAACGGGGTTGCCGAGGCGTTCTTGGACGATGTCGAGTCGAAGTTGCGCTCGTATGAGCATCCGCTGACCGCCGACTCCGTTAGGGCGATTTCTGATGCCCTAGATGAGTTGAGAAGGATGCTCGCTGATATCGACGAAGCCGACGCGCGCAGGCTCGCTTGGGCAATGGCTCGCATCTACCAAGCCGCTTTGTTGGCGGAAGCTGCTGGGTGGGCCCTAGATAAGCATGCTGATCGGCGAAGCGCGTCTGCTCTTGGTCTTTTCATCGGGCAAGGCCTTATCGACGCGCCCATGGACCTAAGTGAGCAGGATCTTCATGAGTTGGCGACCGGGGGACTGCATATAGGATGATTTTCAAGCCATGGGTGTTCAGGAAGTAGCCGAAGGGATCCATCGGATCGATTCCGTGTTCGGGGGTCGTCTCCTGTACCTGTATCTATACGCTGGCGACAGCCAAACACTGTTGATCGACTCGGGAGCATCGGTCACCCCGCAAGAGGTTCTTTTCCCCGCCCTTAAACACCTGAACCGCAAGCCCGATACATTGCTCGTCACCCATTGCGACCTGGATCATCAAGGAGGCAATGCCCAATTGCATGCTGCCTTTCCCGACATGGTCTTGGCTTGCGGTGCGGGGGATGAGGCATTGGTTTCCGATCCAAGGGTATTGGTCGAGCGGCGCTATTCAGCTTGGGAACAGGACCATGGCGTGGGCTTTCCAACCGAAA
>JBDSRR010000220.1:0-6413 GCA_039929185.1 Actinomycetota bacterium | reverse complement strand
GCCGTTGACCAGTTCCAACCGTCTTCGGCGCCAGTGAAGGTTGCTTGGGAAGGGCGCTGGTTGTCTTCGTCGAGATATACCTGCAATCCCTTGCCAGAAGCCTTGGAGTTGTAGGTGCGGACGAATGAGAACGGTGCAGTCACCGTCGGTAGGTTCACATCCGATCCCTCGACGACCAGGTTGCCCGAGGCGAGGTTGGCCGAGGCGGAGACACCGTCGCCTATCGCGTGAGCGTCCATTGGGAAGTACCCGCGAGGACCGAGCCGGAGTGCGTCGAGCTTGAAGTAGCGCCACGGTGACCACGTTCCTTCGTCGAAGGCATCCTTGGCTTGGGCCCGCCATGCGTAGCGGCCTCCGTCCTTCAACAGACCGTTCGGAACGATGAGACTAGCGTTGGTGCTCCACCCGGACCAGTACAGGCTCGTGCCACCGGAGGAGATCTCGTAGTTGTACTGCCTTGTGGTGTCGCCATCTGGATCCCCGCCGTCAGCGATAACCAGGGTCGGAGGATCAAAGGTCATCAAAGTCTTGTTGTCGTCGGGAGATTGCTGCACGGGCGGGTTGGGTGCCCGGTTGTATTGGATCCACAGGTAGGGCATCGTCGTGGTACCGCCGCCCTCACGGCTGTTGAACTTCTTCCAGCTGTTGATATTCGACTCGTCAGCTAAAAGAGCCAGTCCGTTGTTGGCGGCGCCGTGCGCCCATCCGTTGACCTCGGCGGTGAGGCCCGTTGCGTTGTGTCTTATCCAGGCGGCCGGGCATCCGTTCCCGTTGGCGGCAGTGGTACTCGCCAGCTGTGCGCCCGTTGAGGGCTGGTTCGGCCACGTCACGTCTTCGCTCCAGTCAGCCAGGATGGAATGAACGTTGAGGGCCGAGGGCTGACTGCAACTATAGGAATGGAAGTTGTAGGTATTAAGGTCGACCGAGAGGACCGTTTTGTTCTGAACCTCTGCAGGTAGAGGGAACCACAACAAGGAACGTGTGACTATGTTCGATCCACCGCAGGAGGTGGAGTCAGGGCACTTACCGACATTTAGTTCAGTGGAACCACCTTGGGACGTGTTCAAGATGTTGGATTGCACGAAGGTGTCCCTGCCGCTGTTGCTGCCCACCGCGACAGGTGGGTCAATCTTCACGGGCCACTTGCGCGAAGGATCATTCAGCCATGTCTGGTCGAACGTCACACGCAGTCCCGATACGATGCCATCGGTCACTATGAGTTCGTAAGACAACGCCTTCGCTTATCGCGACGTCGTGACCGCCAACCCGAGGTGCCTCTTCCATCAGGCCCTTCGGGATCTTAAGGCGCAGTTTTCCGTCAGGGTCTGTTAGCTCAACCGATCCATTGGGGGTGACCGTTGCAGAGACGCCGGTTACTGACATCGGGAAGTTCAATTCGGTTCTCGGTTCGTGAAGAATGATGGTTTCCTTGAGCGCCGAGTTAGTCATCTGGAGTTCGAGGTCAACTCCGGGAGCTACCCGATAAAGCGTTGCTTTCTCGTCTTGGATATCAACTTTGTCCGGTACGCCGGGAAGTCCGAACGAAACCGATGCCGAACCCTCTGTCACTTTCACGAACTGCGGATCCGTCGGGTCGGTGCCGAGCGAGACCTGGAATCTGTTGGCCTTGTTGCGCCAGCGGCCTTGCTGCAGAACGAAACGATTGTCGATGTCCTTGTACGGATCGCCGGGCGCGTCCTTGTAATGGACGGGACCGGGGTAGACACGAGCATAACGACGCCCGCCAGGTTTCTCGAACACCTTCGAGTTCTCAGTTCGAAGCTCCGTTAACTCGATGTCTTCGGCTGACGGTTGGGGCGCTACCTCAGCCCTGGTGTGTTCGATCGAGAAGGGTGCCGAAACAAGCTTTTGTGCCTTGTCCATCCAGACGCGCAAGGATGATGCGAAGGATGCAGTCCAAGAAGTACCGGCATCGTCTCTGGTTCCTGCGGGTGGACCGGAATCTTTGGGAGGCTGAAACGGCAGGGGCTGAACCACAAGAGCGATCAGTAGCAGACCGCTGATCAACAACCTTCTTATCGACGACATGCGCTTGTTCGAGGTGTCCCCCTACGCGCTCTTGGAAGGAGAGCTTAGCCTCATTTCACTATATTGGACAGCGGGCTGCAGTGGCCATTCAACCTCCGGAAAGCCTGTTGGCAGGTCATCGATGGCGTAAGCCGGACTATCATGGGAATTCGTTCTTTTCATCGTCGGATTCTTCGGTGACAGACCCGTCAGGATCGGGTTTTGACCGTCTAAGCAGTTTGCGCTCGACCCGTTTCAAGCCGTAAAGAGCCAGAGCTGTTACTGCTGTTGTGACTAACGCCCCAACCCAAAATCCGAAGGCAACCGCCATACCGACGGCAGCGGTCACCCACATTCCCGCCGACGTCGTAAGGCCTCGAACGCTCGGGCCCTGGCGAAGGATCGCACCGGCCCCCAGAAAGCCGATCCCGGTAACAACCTGTGCAGCGATACGCGTTGGATCAACATCTTGACTTTGGCTGAACCCGTACGCGCCGACCATCGAAAACAAACACGCGCCAAGTGAAACCAGGATGTGAGTACGAAGGCCCGCCGTTTGATTCGACATCTCTCGCTCTAGGCCTATGAGCGCGCCCAGTCCAGCAGCTGCCAAAACTCGCAGCGCGATATCAACGCTGTCCGGCTGCATCAATCGAGGCCCTTGATGGGTGCGTATGCCAAGATCAGCCGCTTCTCGCCAGAGTCGGAGAACCATACGGTTGCTTCGGCCTTTTCACCATTTCCAGCCAAAGCTGTTATGACTCCTGAACCCCAGCGGTCGTGCGCGACCTCTTGTCCAACGCGCCAATCTCCTCCGGCGCGTTCAAGGTCGGGGTAGCGCACCCGAGTAGACGACTTGCCTGTTGATCGACCTGGGGTCTCGCCAACCTTGCGTATCAGCTCTTTCGGGATCTCCTTCAGAAAACGCGACGGTGGGTTGTATCCAGCGCCGCCCCACAATGATCTGTGCCACGCATGCGTTAGATACAAACGTTCTTTCGCCCGCGTTACGCCCACGTAGGCAAGTCTGCGTTCCTCTTCAAGTTCCTTCGGGTCACCAAGCGATCTCATGTGTGGAAATACACCATCTTCTAAACCCATGATGAACACAACGGGAAATTCTAATCCTTTGGCGATGTGCAAAGTCATCAAAGTGACGGCAGTCTCTTCCTCGTCGTAGTCGTCCTGATCGCTCACCAGTGAGATCTGCGCGAGGAAGTCATCTAGAGGGGTCTCTGTAGGAGCGCGCTCAGAAAACTCACCAGCGAACCCCGCAAGCTCTTTCAGATTCTCGACCCTGCCCAAAGCTTCGATCGAACGATCCGCCGCGAGTTCGGCCATATAGCCGGAGCGCTCGCAAGTTACTTCGATAAGAGTTCGAAGGCCAGCGCCCTCTTGCATGTAGGTTCGAAGCTCCATGATCAAATGGGTGAAGTCCGAAAGTCCCCCGAGGGCACGTTTAGACAAATTTCCGTCAGTCGAGGCAGATTCGATCGCCTCGAAAAGCGTCTTACCGGTGATCGCCGCCTGGGCTTCGAGTTCAGCAACAGTGCGGTCGCCGATGCCGCGGCGGGGCGTATTGATTATCCGCTTCAAACTCACGGTATCTGCCGGATTCACCAAGACCTTGAGGTAGGCAAGTATGTCTTTTACTTCTTTACGTTCGTAGAACCTTAGGCCACCAATGATCCTGTAAGGGATGCCGTATCTCGTGAAGATCTCTTCCACGACGCGCGACTGAGCGTTAGTCCTATAAAAGATGGCTGCGTCCTTATATCGATAGCCATCGGACTCGCGGATGCGTCTGATCTCGGTCGCAACGAAGGCCGCTTCGTCATATTCACTTTCGGCGTAGTGAAGGGTGATGAGTTCACCAACGCCTGCATCGGTCCACAGGTTCTTCGGCTTGCGATGGCGGTTGTGCAAGATCAGCGCATTCGCCGCGCTCAGGATGTTTTGAGTAGAACGATAATTCTGCTCAAGCAAGATGACCCGCGCCCCAGGAAACGCCTCTTCGAATCGGCCTAGATTTCGGTAGTCCGCTCCGCGGAATGAATAGACAGACTGGTCCATATCTCCCACCACGTAAACGTTGCCAGCGGGAGCTCCAAGGAGTCGGATGAGTTCGAACTGCGCCGCGTTAGTGTCCTGAAACTCGTCGACAAAGATGTGCTGCCACATCTCGCGATAGTGGGCAAGCACTTCGGGAAACTCACGGAACACCCGCACGCATAGATTGATCAGATCATCGAAATCTAGAGCGTTTGCCTGCTCCAGTCGTTTTTGGTATTCGCGGTATACGACTGCTACTTGACGCTCGAGCCAATCTGATGCAGTAGCGTCATAGGTAGCAGCATCGATCAACTCGTCCTTAGCTCTACCGATGGCATGGTGCATGACCGATGGCTTCACCTTCTTTGCATCGATATCTAAATCGCGCATGACGAAACCTATGAGTCGGTTGGAATCGCTTGCGTCATAGATAGTGAAGGAAGACTTGTAGCCAACGCGGGGGGCATGGCTGCGCAGAATGCGAACACACGCCGAATGAAACGTGCCGATCCACATGCGGTGAGCGACGTCGCCCACCAATGTCGCGACTCGATTCTTCAATTCGTCCGCTGCCTTGTTGGTGAACGTGATCGCCAGGATTGAAAAGGGGCTGACTTCCTCCTGTCGCAAAAGATGAGCGACCTTTCTGGTAAGCACCGCGGTCTTGCCACTACCGGCGCCCGCGACGATGAGCAGGGGGCCGCCTTTGTGTAACACCGCCTCGCGCTGAGGGCCATTTAGATCATCGTTCATAGGTTCGATTATCCTTCACCCATACACCCCATCCAATCAAAGGAGACACAGTGTCAGAAACTTTGGGTTTTGACGAGGCAGGTTCGGGTTCGGTTCTACTACTTGTACACGGGTTCCCGCTGGATAGAACCATGTGGGCCGCGCAACTGACCGGCCTTTCCGATATTCGACGCGTGGTCGCTTTAGACCTGCCCGGTCGCGGGAAAAGCGAAGGGGTAAAAGACGACGCTTGGACGATCGACGGCTACGCTGACGAAGTGGCACGCCTCGTCGATGAACTTGGAGTCGATCAGGTCGACCTTGCCGGACTTTCGATGGGCGGCTACGTGGCCTTCGCGTTCCTAAGAAGGCACACGGCAAAGGTTAGGTCGCTGATCCTTGTCGATACCAAGGCTGCAGACGACCCCGCAGAAGCGAAAGAGGGTCGCGTCAACACTGCTGCCTTGGTCCGCGAAAAGGGCACCGTTGAACTCGTTGGAGGCTTGTTGCCCAAATTGACGGCCCCCAACGCAGACGAAGCAGTCATCTCCTCAGCTAGGAAGATGTTTGAGAACACCCCCGGCGAGACCGCTGCATGCGACGCCTTGGCTATGAAGGACCGGGTCGATTCAACACCAGCATTGGCAACTATTGAGATTCCAACCCTTGTCCTTCACGGGGCCGAAGATCAACTGATGCCCGTAGCAGGTGCTGAAGAGATGGCATCAAAGATTCCGGGGGCCAAGTTCGTGTCGATCGCTAATGGGGGGCACCTATCGCCGATGGAAAACCCGACCGCCGTCAACAAAGCCATACGTGAATTCCTGACAGGCTAGACATCTATTCGACAAAGTCGAAGTCGATATTCATAGCGGCGTAGGTCGGCGCTGCTCTGCGGTCCATGGTCATCAGCTTTGCATTTGCTGTTCGGGCCTCGGCCGCAACGGCCATGTCACATATCCACCCCCTGTGACACCCACCGATTCGGCCTTGAGCGACAAGACCTTTGCGGCTGCCTTATGCGCCTCATGCCATTGAGCAAACGCTGCCACAAGGACGTTCGTATCCACTGCTATCAGCCGCGTAGTCGCTCGACCGCGTCCCTCACCATATCGGCGGTTAGCGCAGGCATCGGCACATCGGTGCTCAGTGAATTCGAGCGATTCGTCTCCCTTGATGCCAAGACGATCTCGAAGCGCTTTAGGGACGACCACCTCTGGGCCGATAGCCTACCTCGAGACTCTGGAAGATTCTGTGAGACGCGCCTCCAGGCGGAATACTGGGCCGTTCAGCGAGATCACGTAGAGGTCGCCTTTGGAGTCTTCACCGAATGACGCTAGGTTCTCGGTCTTTAGTTGAGGATGGGTTCTGTGATCACCTCCGTCAGCTTCTAGCGACTCGACCACGCCAAGGCAGAAGTCCGCGAACAGATATCGGCCGCGCAGCGATGCAACTTTGCCGCGATATACATAGCCGCCGGTGACCGAGCAGCCACTTGAAGTTGGATAAGTGAAAACCGGTCGGATGAGTTTCGATTCGTCTATCTTGTCTTCGGTCACCTTCATATTTCCCTCGTATTTGCGCCAGCCGAAGTTAGCACC
>JBDSRR010000219.1:0-4681 GCA_039929185.1 Actinomycetota bacterium | reverse complement strand
ATCGCGATCGAGGTCACTCACGACCTTTTCGAGGGGATGTCTTCCGCGATCGTTCGGGCGACGAAACCTTCTTAGCTCTCGACGGCTGAACACGGTCTGGTTCGCCCTTTTGTTTTGGAAAATGTGGGGGCCAAGGGGCATCGCCTAGCCCCCCTGCGGCATCGCGTTCTGCCAAAGAGTGAAGCGAATCCAAACTGCCAACCGTTTCATCGATCATCGCACCAGGATCGCCATGATCTTTGAACCTGCCCGGTACCGTGGCAATGGTCCATTCTGATGGATCGACAGCGCCAACTTCGTCCCACCCTAAAGGACAAGAAACTCGGGCGTCAGGCACGGGCCGAACCGAATAGGCCGATGCGACCGTTCGGTCCCGCGCGTTTTGATTGAAGTCGATGAACACGCCGCGACGCTGCTCCTTCCACCAAGCCGTCGTCGCCAAGGCAGTCCGGCGTTCAACTTCACGAGCCAGAGCAAGTGCGGCCCGGCGCACCTCAGTGAAATCCCACTGAGGCTGGATCCTCACGTTGATATGAATGCCCCGCGAACCTGAAGTCTTTGGGAACCCCGTCAACCCGTGTTCAGTCAATACTTCTGCAACAACCAGAGCAACCTTCCGGACATCGTCAAACGGTATGTCGGGAGTTGGGTCGAGGTCGATGCGCAATTCATCGGGATGATCGACGTCACTGGAGCGCACCGGCCATGGATTAATATCGATGCAGCCCAGGTTTATCGCCCACACGAGGCTTGCGGAATCAGCGATAGCAAGGAATTCCGCCGTGCGCCCACTCGGAAACGAAACCAAGCAAGTCTTAAGCCATTCGGGATGTTTCTCGGGAACCCTTTTCTGAAAAAAGAATTCTCCCTCCGCTCCATCGGGAAATCGCTTCAGCGAGGTTGGACGATTGCGGCACCCAGTCAACACTCCCTCTGCAACCGAAAGGTAGTAATTGACCAGATCCATCTTCGTAAGCCCCAGGCCAGGAAAGAAGACTTTGTCAGGATTGGTGATCGTTACCTCGAACCCATCAAGGGTCAAAACCTCGTTAGTCGCCACGTCGCATATGCTAAGTCCAATGCAGACACTTGTGGGGATCGTCATGGGCTCGTCGTCGGATCGCGACGTCATGCAGCACACCGTCGACACATTGGAAAAGCTCGGGATCGGCTACGAGTTCAAAGTCATTTCAGCACACAGGTCACCCGACCTTCTATTCGAGTGGGTATCGGGCGCGGAATCCCGGGGGCTGGAGGTAATCATCGCCGCGGCAGGTCTAGCTGCTCATCTTCCTGGGGTAACGGCAGCCAAGACCGACCTACCCGTGCTGGGGGTTCCACTGGCTTCGGGCGTACTGAACGGAGTAGATGCGCTGTTGTCGATAGTGCAGATGCCCGGGGGCGTGCCCGTCGGCACTTTAGGTATCGGCAAACACGGCGCCATCAACGCAGCTTTGTTGGCTGGACGGATGCTGGCAAACAAGTATCCGAAGATCCGTGAAGCGGTCATCGAATTTCGGACGAAACAAACACAGGCAGCCATCGACAATCAATGAAGTCGAGCGCGGACGCAGTGGTCATAGGTTCTGGCCCGAATGGATTAGTTGCAGCATGTCTGCTTGCACAGCAGGGTTGGTCCGTTCAGGTCCTAGAGGGTGCCGATGTGCCCGGGGGTGCGGTTCGAACCGAAGAATCCACCCTCCCCGGTTTCAAACACGATTGTTATTCCGCCTTCTATGCGATGTTGCACGCATCTCCGGTATTTCAAGAGTTAGGTCTTGATAAACGCATCGAGTGGGCCAACTTCGAGATACCTGTTGCGGCGGCAGTAACTCCCGAAGACGTTGGATTTGGATTCTCAGATGTCGAGCAAACTTGCAGTCGCCTCTCCTTAACCGATGGTGCGGCATGGTCAGCGATGTATCAATGGTGGATCAAGAGCGGCCGCCACTTCCTCGCCACGATGCTTGGCCCTATCCCTTCCATCGGCCCTTCGCTTCAGTTCTTACGTTCCGGAGGGATATTTGGGACCACCAAGGCGTCGCGGATGTTTCTACAACCGATGCGACACGTTGCTACAAGAAGATTCAGCGCAGACTCGGCACAGGTACTGTTAGCGGGAGGTGCTACCCATACCGATCTTCCCATCGAAAAACGGGGCAGCACGCCGCCGGCGCTCATCCTTGCCATGGTCGCGCAAGAACTCGGGATGCCCATACCCATCGGAGGGGCAGGAAAGATAACGGATGCACTCGTTTCGATACTCGAAGAAGCCGGTGGCAGCATCGCAACCGGCCATGAAGTGAAGGGAGTCTTGGTTGAGCGCGGGCGGGCCGTCGGAGTTACGACCAGCGACGGCACTCGGGTAATGGCAAGGCGTGCGGTGCTTGCTAACACCGGCCCCAAGCGTTTGTTCCTCGACATGGTTCCCGATGGAGACGTTCCCTCGCGTTACCTGAAGGGCATCAAGCGATTTCGTTATACGAGTGGAATGTATCGATTAGACCTTGCTCTTGACAAGCAGGTGCAATGGACAACAAGTGAACTCGCCAAGGCCGGCGTGATCCATCTGACCGGAAACCTCGAGCAGATGACCCGATCGCAGAATGAAGTTGCCACGGGCGTCCTTCCGAAACGTCCCAACTTGATCATCGGTCAACAAAGCATCGCCGACCCAAGCCGCGCGCCCAACGGAAAGCACTCCCTTTGGATCGAGACGCAAGTGCCGCCGACGGCCGACTTCGAACGATTCCCTGAATTGGTCCTAGACGAGATAGAGCGACATGCCCCCGGCACAAAGGACTCGGTTTTAGCAACGCACATCCGTACGCCAGCCGACCTAGAGGCGGAAAATCCCAACCTCGTCCACGGTGACCCCGGAGGAGGATCGCTCTCGCTGAATCAACAGCTAGTGCTTAGGCCAGTGCCAGGATGGTTCAGGTATCGCACGCCGGTCAAGAGTCTTTATCTGTGTTCCGCCTCTGCACACCCTGGCGGCGGGGTTCATGGAATGGTTGGACGTAACTGCGCCGAGCGGGTTCTGCGCGATCGGATCAAGCTAATAAACGTCTGACAGCCTGCAAAGGGATGTGTAACCAGTCGGGTCTGTGCCCGATCTCGTATCCGATCTCGTAGATCGCCTTATCAAGCTCGAAGGCCCGCAGTATGACGTCGAAAGACTCGGTGTCGGAAGGCAAAAGACCGCCCTGCTCGTGAGCCGAGGCTACGTAACCCTCAAGGAAGTACTTTCTATTTCGCTCTTCCCATGAACTCGCAAGTTCAACCTCATCTTTGTCTCGGTCTGCTCGCACCGAAGCCGCTGCATAGCCGAACGAACGAAGCATCCCCGCAACATCTTTGAGCGGCGAATTTTTCAATCTGCGATCTTCGATGGAGCGCGCTGGTTCTCCTTCGAAATCCATTACACGCCATCCCTTATCGGTTTGCATGACCTGTCCCAAGTGATAATCGCCATGCACCCTGATGGCTGGCCCTATGTCCGGTACTGTTCGCAAAGACTCAAATAGTTCGGCAGCAGCTTCATCGTCGACCTCGGGATGGCCAAGAGTCCGCAATTGGTCCTGCATCGAATCAGCCCATGCGTCCGCACTGCCTGCCGTTACACCAAAGGCTTCGGCAAGCGCACCGTGTAACTTCGCGGTCATCTCGCCCAGTCGCTCAGCTTCGCCAGCGAAATCACCTCCAGCCTCGAACGGTTCGCCGCCACGCCCGAGAAGATCACGAAGAGACGTAAGAGCCAACTGCCAGCCCTCCGTTCCCCCCACCAAGAACCGCTGAGCCATCGCCAGGTCTGCTTCCGGCGCTGTCCACTCCCCCACGACCTCAGCCATCGGTTCAAACCCCACCTCTTGCAAACGCTTGGTCACTTCCAGGTCTAGGTTTCGTCCAAGCGGCAGGCGACGGAAGAACTTTACGACGAACCTGTCGTCGTAAACCAAAGAACTATTCGATTGTTCCGTCCCAACCGGGCGTACTCGTTCAACGACACCTAAATCAGGGAATGCGATTTCGAAGAGCGGCAGAGCAAGTTCGGGGTCACGAAGTGCGTCGTACCCATAGGCCGGCCCAAGGTCGGTCGAAAACTCCCCCATCACGGCCTCAACTTTGCCTTCAAGAAAGACTGCGGTCTGCCCTGACTGTCGCAAGCCCATCAGAACTTGATACCGCTGTGAGGTGTTGTCGTCGAGGAGGGCCTTGACCCTGATGGCTAGCAGCAGCGGCCATTGCTGGCGTAGAACGTCAACGGATTCGATCGACACCTCTTGCAACTCGCGACCGTTGGACCCAAACCATCTTTGATTGGGCAAGTACGCGCTGATCGCCCGAGACAATTGATCGAACGCGATCACGGCACGTCTACCAACTCGAACCAGTAGAAACCATGCTCACCAAGCGTAAGCAGGTAGGGAAGCTCTCCGATACGCGGAAATGGGATGCGACCTAGCAATTCGATCGGCGTCTTCCCGGCGAAACGGTCCAGCGCTAATTCAACAGGCTGAGGAAAGCGGCTTAGATTGTTGACGCATAGCACGATGTCTCCATCGAACTCGCGTACATACGCCAAGACCGATGGATTCTCGGCTGAAAGGATCTCGAAAGTCCCGACTCCGAAAAGCGGATGCTGCTTGCGCACTTGCAGCATGCGTTTTAGCCAATGGAG
>JBDSRR010000218.1:0-3767 GCA_039929185.1 Actinomycetota bacterium | reverse complement strand
GCATCCATCGGCCAGCACTTCGAAGGCGTCTGCAGACCTCGTAGCCGTCTAGATCGGGAAGCATCAGGTCTAGGACGACGGCGTCGTACGGATTCTCCGTTCCCAGCCACAGAGCTTCCTCTGCGGTCGGTGCCACGTCTACCGAATAGGCCTCCTGTTCGAGGCCGCGCTTTAGGAGTCCGGCCATCCGGACATCGTCTTCAACAACAAGGATCCTCATAAGCCCCTACAAGACTAGTCAAGAAAGATGAGAAACGGATGAGAGGATGGCAACTTTTATACACATGCTAATATATGAGCATGCTCACCCATAGGCTGCAGGTACTTCTCGACCCCGCGGGGTATCGGCGTCTCGCCGACGAGGCACGACGGCGAGGCGTGCCCATTGCTCGCTTGGTCCGCGACGCGCTTGACGCTACGTACGGGTCAGGATCTCCGGCTCAGCGTCGGGCCGCCGACAAGATCCTTGGAGCTGAACGCATGGAGGTTCCCGACATCGAGGCGTTGCGCGCGGAACTCGACGAAGCCCGAGGTAGTCGCGCGTGATAGTGCTCGACACCACTATCCTCGTCTACTCCGTCGGCACCACACATCCTCTCGCCGATCCATGCCGCCGCTTGATCGATGCCATCGGCGACGGGCAACTCGCGGCGACTACGACGACCCAGGTGATCCAGGAGTTCGTGCAGGTTCGCGCACGGCGGCGCGGCCGGGGCGACGCCGTGGATCTTGGCCGTCGGTTCGTTTTGCTCCTAACTCCCTTGTTGCAGATCAGCGAGCCCGACCTTGCCGACGGGATGAAGTTGTTCGATAGGACCGAGAGTCTCGGTGCCTTCGACTCAGTTCTAGCCGCTACCGCGATCAATGCGCGAGTTGACGCGTTGGTGTCTGCAGACCACGGGTTCACCGATGTTCGCGGGCTCCGCGCCGTCGCTCCTGGAACCAGCGAGTTCGAGGCGTTGTTAGGTGACTAGCGCTTCGAGTACTGCGGGGCTTTCCGAGCTTTCTTTAGGCCGTACTTACGACGCTCTTTGATTCGTGAGTCACGGGTTAAGAATCCGGCAGCCTTAAGGGTGGGTCGAAGGTCGGGGTCGAGTTCAACAAGAGCACGGGTTATCCCATGCCGAAGCGCACCTGCCTGACCGGTAACACCCCCGCCGTGGATGTTGACCATGATGTCGTAGCCTTTTTCACGGTCAACCAGTTTCAATGGCTCAAGGATGATCCTTCGCGTAGCCAGGTTCGGAAAGTAGTCCTCCAAAGAACGATCGCCATTGATTACGAAGTTGCCATCGCCAACGGTAAGCCTTACACGGGCGATCGCTTCTTTGCGTCTTCCTGTCGCTCGCGACAGCTCGACAGTTTTAGCCATTCTTCAACTCCAGCGGTTTTGGCTGCTGCGCAGCGTGTGGATGGTCGGACCCTGCATACACCTTTAGTTTCGAGGACAACGACCTGCCTAAACGATTGTGTGGCAGCATTCCCTTGATGGCCTGCTCAACTACCTGTTCGGGCCGAGTCTCGATAAGTTTCGAATACTTCAATTCTCTGATGCCCCCCGGATAGCCTGAATGCCGGTAGTAGACCTTGTTCTCGGCCTTGTTGCCACTCAACCTGACTTTGGCCGCGTTCACCACGACAACATGATCGCCGGTGTCGAGGTGAGGCGTAAACATGGGCTTGTGCTTTCCGCGCAATATGTGAGCAACTTCAGCTGCCAACCGTCCGAGGATCTTGTCATCGGCGTCGACGATGAACCACTCACGCTTGATCTCTGATGCTTTAGTTGAATGTGTCTTCACGAGTCTCACCTGCTCCTAGGGTCACGAGGTCTTCTGGATAACTAACCTGCACCAGGAAAAGTCCGTGGGGTGGGGCCACAGGGCCGGCAGCTGCTCGACTGCGAGCATGCAGGATGGAACCGACATCGTCGGGATGAGTCCTTCCCGTCCCAACACGAACCAATGTACCGACTATCGAGCGAACCATTTGCTGGATAAAGGAATCGGAAGTGATTCGGATGGTTATGAAATCTTCGTCGTTGGTGATGTCGATCGCCTCAACGCGTCGAACTGGACTACGACCTTCCTCTACTCGTCCGAAAGAATCGAATGCATGCTCACCAAGAAGATGCTTCGCTCCCTCCGCCATAAGCTCGACATTCAACGGTTCGGGATGATGCCAAGTGACATGTCGCGAGAAGGGATCGGCGATGAGTCTTGTGAAGATGCCGTACTCATAAGTGCGGGCGACTGCAGAAAAACGAGCGTCAAAGCCTTCGGGGGCCACGTCGACCTCCAAAATAGCGATGGCAGCGCCGCACATGGCATCGAGTCGCCGACGCAGATCTTGGACATCACGGCCAGCTTGAGCCTTGAACGACATGACTTGTCCGAGAGCATGAACTCCCGCATCGGTTCTTCCCGCACCTGAGGTTTTTATCTCGTCGCCGAATAGTTTCCCCAACGACTCCTCGATGACACCCTGCACTGTGGCAAGGTCGGGCTGGCGCGCAAATCCATGATACGGAGCGCCATCGTAAGCAACCAGCAATCGATAAGTCTGCATTTAACTTGATTTCGCCTCATCGTCGGCCTCTGGCTGAACTTCTGCCTCGACGGACACTTCTGCACTTTCAGGCGTAGCTTCTGGTTCAGGCTCAGTGACGGTTTCGGAGTCGGGCTCAACCTCGGGCTCAACCTCGGGCTCAACCTCGGGCTCAACTTCGCTCGGCATCTCTTCAGCTTCAGCAGATGGTTGTTCTGCTGACTTACCAGCCTTGCGCCCGCGTCCGAAGCGGCGGCTCTTTTTCTCGTCGTCGGCACCCGTTGGCGCTTTCTGAGTCGGACCATCGACAAGCTCGATTATCACCATAGGTGCAGCGTCGCCTTTCCTCGGTCCGAGTTTTAGGATGCGCGTATATCCACCGTTGCGTTCTGCGAATCGAGGACCGAGATCGGAAAAAAGCTTGTGAATGACATCTCGGTCTTCTATGACCGCGAGTGCCTGGCGACGCGAGTGGACATCGCCAGATTTGCTCAGCGTTATCAGTTTCTCGGCCACAGGACGAAGCCGCTTCGCCTTAGTTTCTGTAGTGCGGATCTGTTCTTGCATTATCAAGGCCGCGGCAAGCCCACTCAGCATCATCTTTTGGTGCTGAGGGGTAGAACCTAGTCGTGCTCCCTTAGTGGGCTTTGGCACCTACGGCCATTCCTTCTGACGCAGCGTTAGGCCCAATTCACCAAGCTTCATCTTGACCTCATCGATCGACTTCTGACCGAAGTTGCGGACGTCGAGAAGATCTTCCTCGCTGCGTTCGATAAGTTGAGCAACATTAAGGATGGACTCACGCTTCAGGCAGTTGTAGGAGCGGACTGAAAAGTCCATCTCTTCGATCGGCAGGAGCAGATCTGGGTTGCCATCTTCGACAACCTCAGGGCCCAGCTGAAGGCCGGGACCCTCGGCCAAGCCTGCGAACAACTGGAACAGTTCGACCAGCGTCATGCCAGCAGCAGACAGGGCCTCGTTGGGCGTAAGGCTTCCGTCTGTTTCTAGATCAACGATCAACCGGTCGTAGTCCGTCTTTTGTTCGACACGAGTTGACTCAACGTGATACGTCACTCGACGAACAGGACTGAAGATCGAATCGATCGGTATCACACCGATGGGTGCCGCGATGTCTTTGTTGTTTTCGCCACCAACGTATCCACGCCCACGAGCAACGGTAAGTTCGGCTTCGAGATGCGCCCGCTTGTTGATCGAGCAGA
>JBDSRR010000217.1:0-3463 GCA_039929185.1 Actinomycetota bacterium | reverse complement strand
GCCGAAGCACGCAGAAAAGGTGACTTCAGGATCCTTTCCCAAACCCGCCTCGGTTCCAGCCAGCTTCGAAGTGAAACCACTCAAGAAGTGATACTCCGCTTGTTCGGGAGTCAAACGCGCTATGGGTGGAAGCACACCAAAGGCATCAGCGGTCAGGAACACGACCGTGTGCGCATGGCCAGCCTTGCCTTCAGCAAGCGCACCCGGAATGAATTCCAGAGGGTATGCAACCCGCGTGTTCTCGGTATAGGTCGAATCGGAGTAATCGACGTTACGAGTTATGTTGTCGACCATCGCATTTTCAACGACTGAACCAAAACGTATGGCGTCCCAAATCTGAGGTTCCTTCTCGCGGGTGAGATCGATGCACTTGGCATAGCAGCCACCTTCGAAATTGAATACCCCCGTGTCGCTCCAACCGTGCTCATCGTCGCCGATCAACTTGCGCCACGGATCAGCCGACAATGTGGTTTTGCCGGTTCCAGAGAGCCCGAAGAACAATGCAACCTGCCCATCACCGCCGACGTTGGCAGAACAATGCATGGGAAGAACGTCGCGTTGAGGCATCAGAAAGTTCAAGACCGTGAAAATAGACTTCTTGATCTCACCGGCATATCTAGTCCCTGCGATCAAAACGCGGCGGTTACCAAAGTCGATACCGACGAAGGCCTCGCTGTTGGTCCCGTCTGCTGCAGGGTCGAATTGCAAAGTGGGAGCCCCCAAGATCGTCCATCCTTCAGACTCAGCAGACGAGGTGCCCGGCGCGCGGAAAAGTTGCTGCGCGAATAGAGCGTGCCATGCGAATTCGGTGATCAGTTTCACAGACACCCTGTGATCAGAGTCAGCGCATACCGATGAATCGACCTCGTAAAGGTCCTTGTCGGCGAGGTATGCGGTCGCTTTATCCCATAGGTGCTGAAACGCCGACGGCGACGTTGCCTGGTTGTTGTCCCACCAGATCTTGTCCTTAGTTCCATCGTCGCTGACGATGAACTTGTCCTTGGGCGACCGGCCGGTTCTATCGTATGTTCGAGCAACAAAGGCACCGGACGCAGCCAATATCCCTTCACCCCGAAGCACGGCTGTTTCAACCGATGCTGCGACGGATAGATTCTTGGATGTCGACATCAATCGTCCTTCCTCATCTCTTCTTCAGCCTCCTTATCGAGTAGTTCTTCTTCCATCTCGCGCCGACGATCCTCCTCGACCCGTGAAGGCGGAGGCACTGGTTTGCGAATCTTGTCGTAGGTCTCCTTGAGACGATTCGGCTTGCGTGTTTGGCCAGCCATGGCCACGAATTATAGGGCTATTGGCTTGCTTGCCCTTAGGTCGTTAGGATACGGGTTCCCCGATTCATTACCAAGGAGAACGAAAATGGCGGTAGAAGCCTTCATCCTCATCCAAACCGAAGTAGGCAAAGCGGCTCAGGTCGCTAAGGAAGTCGATGCCATAACCGGCGTAACCTCCGCCGAAGACGTAACCGGCCCTTACGATGTCATCGTCAAAGCCGAAGCTCCATCGATAGATGATCTAGGCAAACTGGTCGTTGCTAAGATCCAAGCAGTCGAAGGAATCACACGCACGCTTACTTGCCCGGTTGTGCACCTGTAAGTTTTATCTGCTTTCTCTGCGGCGGGCCAAAGTGAAGCCCAAGGCAAGTCCCACCAGGAGGGCGGCGGCGGCCGCTGTAGCGCCTGTCGTCGTTGAGACTCCCTTGGTCGGTACCTGCACAGGAGCAGCCACCTGACGAACATCATCAGGCGGTGCTTTGATACTCGGCCCACTTTCCACGGGGGCAGGAGCGGGCGCAACTTTAGGACGTAACGCTGGCTCTTTCCGATTGGCTTTCTGGGGATTCGGCTGGGACGACGAAGAAGGCGACGATGGACGCGGCCTAATCACGTCACTGCGTGGCACCAGCGGAGTGAGTTCTGCCAGGCCGATGTACGCGGCATCGATGGTCAACCAGGCATGGACCGATACGGTGTAGATCCCAGGTGAGGTTACCGTCGCGGAGACGGCCTCGATACCACCTGAGTTCTCGGAAGAGTCGATCTCTTTGCCTTCAGCGTCGTACAGGTAGAGGTCGAAGTCGTTCACGTCGGGATTTTCTCCCTCGATACTGACATCTAGAAGGCCGGGTGCCGAAACATATATGCGTTTTTCTTCACATCCCGGCCCATCGAACCCAGCGCAGCCGAAGACTTCCTCACCGAGAAGCGGCTCGCGCTCGATGTTGGTAGATCGCGACCCTTGCCACTGATAGATGAGGTTCGGCTCACTGAGCCGAACGTCAAGTGGGGGCGGCATCGGCGATGTACCCGTTCCCACCACGAAGTCACAGGCACCCTCAGTAGTGTCAGCCGTCGGTCCGTACGTTGCGAGAGAGGTGTTGGCTGCGCGGCGCGAAACGATGTTCATCTCAGTGATCCGATCGCCACTTTCGAAGGGCTTGCTGTCGATCGCGCCTAGCACTGAGTTCGGCAGAACGATATTTACCTCGTCCTTGGCCGCGTTGAATTCTCCGGTAACGTCGGCGAGATGGATCCGCGGATTCACTGCAGGAGTGCCGAGGAACGCCCCCACAACGAACCGTTTTTCCCCGGACAGGCCGCGATAGCCTTCGACGTAAAGTTGTTCCTCTCCGTGCGTGAAATTGAAATTGAAGGCTATCTCTGGAGCCGTCCCGGGATTTCGATCTTCGACAGAGCCAAGGCCAATTTCGAACGTCATAGCTGCAGCGGATGCGTCCCATTTCAACGACCCATCGATGATGTCAAGAGTGGCCTCGGGAGGGGCCAAGTTTGCACCGGAATCGCCGGCGGGGTCGATGAGTATAGGCCCCCCGTTGTTGTTGCAGTCAGCTACGGGCACTTCAGGTAGCGGTGGAGGATTCGTATCGTCCGGCGTGAAGGTCTTCAGCGAAGAGACAGGACCGAAGCGGTCGAGGATCTTGATATCTAATGCTCCGCCGTCTTCGTTGCCTCGAGCTTGGGTGTCGATGATGTGCTCGATGGGGCCGTTCGGCCTTTCGGGAACTTGGATGTATCGCTCACGCAGGGCCTCCCAGGAGTACGAATCACTGAAAGAGTGATCGCAGGGGGTGAGGTCGGGATTGCGATCAAGTTCAGTGAGCTCCCAACGCCTGCCGTTCCATCCGCCGTCGTTATGCATCACCGATCCGTCCCAGGAAAGATCCCAGCATCCCGACGATCGCGGGTCGCCGATTTCGAAGGGACCATACAAATCTGGCGCGTTGAAAGCGTAATGCATCATTTCATGGTTGGCAACGAATCCTAAATGCAGATCCTCCGGTCCACTCTCTCCCCAGGGAACCACCAGTTGGCCGATCCTTCCGACGTAGAAAGAGGTGCAAGGCTCGTCAATAGCCCATCCACCGAAGGTGTGGCTGTCGAAGGGTACCGTGGTCTGAATGAGCACATCGGCGAGATTTCCCCCTGCC
>JBDSRR010000216.1:0-3902 GCA_039929185.1 Actinomycetota bacterium | reverse complement strand
GTTGTGTCGTCGCCATGACCCATGTGTTCCCCCATGTGTCCATCGGTATGGGGGGCCAAGCCATATCCGATGTGCTGTACGGCCTCGATAAGGGCTTGCTCGGCGGCCCGATCTGTGGGCGCAAGCGTCACCGTAGCTTCGGCGTTAGGGAAATTGACCGATGCTTCGGCAACTCCCGGAACCCTGCTAAGGATCTTTTGCACCCGCGCAGCGCAAGAACTGCACGTCATCCCCTCGACATCGAATCGAAGGGTAGCGTCAACCTCGGTCTTCACTGCTGCGGTCGTTCCCCTAACTCAATCACCTTAGGACCGTCTCCAACGTCATAGCCCTGCCCAACGATCGCTTCGATAACCCGATCGATAGAGATCGCCTGATCATCAAAGTTGACCCTCACGTCCTTGCTATCCAAATCAACTTTGACCTCGGACACTCCTTGGAGCGCGCCGACGGCACCCTCGATCGACTCAACACAATGCCCGCAATGCACTTCAGGGACCGACAAAACTTGCTCTGCCACAACAAACCTCCTAGCCTACGAACACTTGACGAATTGGTTCGATTATACCCCCGGGGGGTATCCGGCACAGGCGGACAATGCCGCTATCCGCTCTCGGAAGTTTACTGATCCCGTCGAAACGATCACGTGATCCACCCCCATGGCAGCCAGATTTTCTAGGGCCTTCACGCCCGGCCAATGCCCAGCCCACGAAACTAGGGCCGATCCGGCTGAGATGTCTCGAAACCGGTCGAGGCGTTCCTGCATCTGCTCAGCGCTGCCCCACCAGTTCCACCCGGCAACCGTGGCTGCTCGTCGCATCAACGCTTCAGATCCGCCTCCTATCCACAGTGGCACCTGCGGCGCAACGGTAGTCAGAGATTCGATAGTTTGGTCAAGGTCCACCAAACGATCGGACCTTGTCTTGAACCCCAATCCGAGTGCAGAGTGTTCATAGGCATTGGTTTCATCGCCGATACCAAGCCCGATGATCAAACGATTGGAGCAGATGTTCGCCAAAGTGGCGGCCATACTCGCCAGCACCCTTGGCCGTCGAAGCCCAACGCGCAGCACCAAGGTCCCGACACTCACCCGCGACGTAGCAGCCCCCACCGCCGACAATGCGGTCCAACACTCGAGGATCGGACGGGCCGGTCCACCAACAACCTTGGGACGACCGATCAGGTGATCGATCAACCAAACCGAATCGAGTCCCGCGTCTTCAGCAAGGCGCGCAGCATCGAGCATCAGATCGCCCGAAACCTCGTGCTGAGGAAGCATTATTCCCAACTTCATGTGACGACCAACAAATTCAACATGAACTGTGCGCCCAAAGCCGTCACGATGGCGATGTAGAGGAGCCCGGTAGCGGATTGGGTCGAACGTGCCTTAACAGTGGCATAAACCATTACTCCGATGAAGGCCGTGGTGGCAAGCAGCAACAACCATGTCCACCAATAAGTTGATGAAGAAAACACTATGACACTGCCAACGATAGAACCGCGGATAAGGTCGCCCCGAGTGGCCATGCCAAGAATCAAAGACGATGCGAGTATTGCGAAAAGGATCCGCGTGGCGTGTTTCAGCGGTTCTATGGGCAAGCGTGCTTGGTTCAGGTACCAATGCCCCAGCACCATCGCATGCGTGACAGAACCCAGAACGAAAGTTCCGGATAGAGCATGAACGACATTTGCACCACCCATGACAACAAGCAGCCACAAGCCAGTTCCCGTTGCGAGACCGCCCGTAATCCATTCGAGTAAAGGGCGTTGCGAATAGACCGCTAAAAGGAACAAGGCCATCGATGCTCCGGATGCGAACACTAGGAGTTCGACCTGCGTTGGAACGACAAGCGCCAAAAGGATCTGCATGGGGGCCAGGACCCATACCGCTGAGCGGTAATAACCTCGATTGATAAATCTATAAGAAAGCATGGTCACAAATAAAAAGATGAATGTTCCGACCAGCAGTTGAACAGAAGTGAGCGTGAACGCCGCCGCAGGTCCAGTCACTCAGCGGAGATCGTAGGAAACAGCTTCTCCTTGAAACGCTCAGGCACCAAGTCGGTGGCTACGCCAAGGAAGGTGCGAAGCAGATCAAGCACATCGCCATCGCCTTCCCAATGTTCGTACAGTACTTCTTCAGGCACCTTGTTAAGCATCCCATCGAGCGCCAACGCCACCAAGATGATGTCATCGATGCGCCCGATCCCTGGGATGAAATCAGGGATCAAGTCGATAGGTGAAATCACGTAGATGGCGATCGCTGCAAATACCAACTTGTTGCGCCGCCCTACCCGCGGATCGCGAGCCAGCCTGATGAGCAACTGACCAAGCATCGGCACATTTCTTAGCGCACCCATGAAATGTTCCTTTCCTCTGTCCAAGTCCAAAACTGAGCCTCCTTCAAGCAGGATACTAAACACCCTATGAAGACTCCTCGCGAACTCCAAGTCCTGAACGAAATGGGCCGATCGCTCCTGGGCACCGTCGACCTCGACGAGCAGATGTCTAAAGCACTTCTGCTTGCAATGGATGCCCTTGGTGCTGATCGTGGCTCGATCATGATCAGCGACAGCACAACCAAGGCGCTTCGGATCCGCTACTGCCAGGGCCTTCCAGACACGGCGATGGGCAGCGAAACTGCTCTCGGTGAAGGCATCTCAGGCTGGGTAGCGCAACATCGCGAAGCTCTTGTTCTTCATGGCGACATCGCCGACAGTCGATTTCAAGGGATAGATCCAACACTCGGGTCGGCGCTGTGCGTGCCGATGCTGGTCGACACCGAACTACTTGGTGTTCTTAATCTCTCCCGCAGATCCGGCGAACGATTCACCGAAACTGACCTCAAGTTATCGGAATCACTTGCGGATATGGCATCGATCGGAATCGAAAAAGCCCGCATGCACACTGAACTTAAGGACCGCGAGTCGCGAGTATCAGACTTGCTCGCGGCGTTGATCAACTCGCTAGAAACTGAGCGGAGGCGGATCGCAGCCGACATACACGATGGATTTCTCCAGGATCTATCGGCCTATTTCTTGAAAGCCGAAACCGTCAAGAATCTGCTGCGGATCCCGGACCTAGATGGTGCCACTTCCTTGATAGACGAGATGCAATCGATGGTCAAGGATCAGATCAACGAAGTCCGAAGCTACATCTTTGAGATGCGCCCTACTTCTCTCGATGAGATCGGACTTGCACCCACGTTAGCGGCCATGGTCGGCCGAACTGCCAGCATCGACGGTCCGGTTGGCAAATTCGTTAATGACGCAGGTTCGGCTCGCTTGCCCGAAGCCATCGAGGTCATCCTTTATAGAACTGCACAGGAAGGACTGCGAAACATAGTCAAACACGCAAAGGCAACCAGTTTTGAGTTGACACTTGACCGCAACAAACACGCCGTGACGCTGACGCTCCGAGACGACGGACGAGGGATAAAAACGAAGAAAGGCAAGACCAGTCGGAATTCCTACGGGATAGACATGATGCGCGAACGAGTCACCCTTGCTGGGGGGACGTTCTCGATAGTGCCATTAGATCCAAAAGGAACCGTGGTTACAGCCGTGATTCCCCTTGATGCCTAGGGATCGGGATCAGGATCGGGCGGGTCGTGGAAACGGGAATCATCTTGAGCGATGGCCCCGATGACGTCACCCCAGTGAACGTAGAAAGGGGCCGGAACGAGATCGCGATCCCCTATCTAGATTGGATCAAAGACAAACTCCGGCTTTCCCTAGACAAGTGACATGAGACTTCAAGCTAGTAAGGAATTTCGTACGATTGCCAACTAGCAGCTAGGAGGCGGACTTGGGTAAAGACAGCGATGGTCGAAACTTTGAGGTTTTCGGTGGTTCCTTCTGGTTCATAGGATGGCTATTCACCGTCGGCTATGCAGGGTTATC
>JBDSRR010000215.1:0-15638 GCA_039929185.1 Actinomycetota bacterium | reverse complement strand
GATCAACTCGCCTCCCCGATATTGCCAACCCCACCATCCGGATGTTTCCCGGCCCAAGTGATCGCCGATAACCAGGTCCCCGATGCGCCCGACGATCACACCGATCGCGAGGCCGGGAGCGCCAAGGTCCATCAATTCGAAGAAGGGAAGTTTCTTTACTCTTGTGTAAATGAATACGGCAAGAAAAGCCCCCAGAAGGCCTCCCACCAACGAGATCCCGCCCTCCCAGATCCGCAGCCATTCAGCAGGGCCCGAGAATTCGTTGTAATGGCCCGCAACGTAGGCGGCGCGCGCCCCCAACATGGCGCCAATGACTCCCAGCGATGCTCCGTTCCAAGCATGGTCTTCGCTGAATCCGCGCTTTCGCGCCCGCCTCGCAAGAAGGATGGCCCCAAGGAAATAACCGAGTGCGATGCCGATCCCATGGGGAGACAACGTGAAGTCGCCGAAGCCGACGCGCGGGATGACCTTCCAACCAAACATCGTGACAGTCTACCGACGGCTAATGCGGAAAGCCCGGAGCGCCTGATGCTGGGCCGACTGGAGTTTTGATAGTGAACCTGATCAAACCCGACCTTCCTTTAATCTCGGCGTAGATCCTGTCGTCGGGTTTGAGCTCAAAGTTGCTTTGGCTGACCGTCACGATGCTAAGAGTCGCACCTTCTAGCGGCCAAAGGAACAACTTGCCGGTAACCGCCTCTGACGCCGGAGCCTCCGGCAACGTCCCCTTTGGCAGAGGTTTGCTAGGTTTTCGACCCTTGAAAGCCCTGGTCACTGACGTGATGGGTACCTCGCCTAACTTCTTGCCTTTTTCGGTGTAGTAGATGATCTTTTTGAAGGAAACCCTTTGCGACTTTATCTTGGTGCCAAATTCGACCTTGAAGTAGCTCGTAACGAGGCCCCGAGCGAAGGGTCCTGGGTCCTGCCCCAAAGGCGTTCCATCGCGCCCGGGAAATGGTCCAGCGCTGACGGCCTGGTAAGTCTCACCCGTGACTTTGGTATTGGGCGGCACCAAAGCGCTGGTACCAAAGATGGCTCCGACAACAAATAAAGTGGCGATCCCCGTCAATTGCCGCTTCTGTTTGGTACTCGCCACTTGAAAGAAGTTCTCTAGATAGTTCATCGGCCCAAGCATAGTGGTTACAATGAAGGCATTCGTCACCCTGCTACATAGGAGTTTTGATTAATGACATACGTGATCTGCGAGCCCTGCATCGGAGTTAAAGACCGCGCCTGCGTGGACGAGTGCCCAGTCGATTGCATATATGAGGACGACCAACAGTTATTCATCCATCCCGAGGAATGTGTCGACTGCGACGCGTGCCTGCCAGCCTGCCCGGTTGATGCCATTTTCCCCGGCGACAACGTGCCCGCCGAATGGAAGGAATATACCGAGAGCAACGCCAAGTTTTTCGTAGATCATCCCGAGGCTTCAGGTGGCGCGGCGGAAAGTCCATTCGCACCTAGCGAGGAGCGCGGCGGCGAATAGCCTGTCCACGTCCGATCTTGGTACCAAAGTCTCGATCTTGTTCCGTATCGACGATTCCGAACATCCATTCAGCGAAGCCGTCGGTTTGGTTCAACGCATCGAGAACGGTATCTACCTGATCTTGAAGCGCAACGGGACCACCGTTGAGGTCCCCGCCGACAAGGTGGTCACATTGAAAAGAGTTCGGCGGTAGGATGGTTGTCCAATCAGAAGGGGAGTAGAGCGCGTATGTCCACGGCTCCAGTTAAGGAGCTTGATCGGGTAGTTATCCGTTTCGCTGGCGACTCCGGTGATGGTATGCAACTTACCGGGAACCGTTTCACAGACGCCACCGCGATATTAGGCAACGACCTTTCCACGCTTCCCAATTTCCCGGCCGAGATTCGGGCCCCCGTTGGCACGCTCGCAGGAGTGTCTTCGTTTCAAGTTCACTTCTCGGATCACGACATCTTGACGCCGGGCGATGCCCCCAACGTGCTAGTGGCAATGAACCCTGCCGGCCTAAAAGCCAACGTCAAAGAGTTGGTTCATGGCGGAATCCTCATCGTCAACAGCGACGCTTTTACTCAAGGCAATTTCGACAAGGCTGGTTATGCAACGGACCCCTTGGAAGATGGCAGCCTCGAGGGGTTCACCGTATACAAGATTCCAATGTCGGCGCTCACTGCTGGCGCCGTAAAAGACATGGGCCTCGGCAAGAAGCAGGTTGACCAAAGCAAGAACATGTTCGCCTTAGGTGTGATGACCTGGCTGTTTCATCGCCCCATCGAGCCCACCTTGGACTTCATAAGTAAGAAGTTCGCAAAGAAGCCAGAAGTAGCTGCGGCCAACATCGCCGTTTACAAAGCTGGGTTCAACTTCGGCGAGACCGCTGAGATGTTCGTTTCGTCTTACCGGGTCAAGCCTGCAAAGATGCCGCCGGGGCGCTATCGCAATGTCACCGGCAATCAGGCGTTGGCGTGGGGCTTGATCGCTGCATCGGTACAGGCCAAGTTGCCCCTGTTCCTTGGTTCCTATCCCATCACTCCCGCATCCGACATTTTGCACACGCTGTCGAACTACAAGCACTTCGGCATCCGTACATTTCAAGCCGAGGACGAGATCGCCGCCATCGGCTCAGTAGTGGGGGCCGCATTCGCAGGCCATATCGGAGTAACTACGACCAGCGGCCCTGGTGTCGACTTAAAGGCTGAAACTATCGGGCTTGGTGTCTCGCTTGAACTTCCGATGCTGATCGTTGACGTTCAGCGCGGTGGTCCATCAACCGGCTTGCCGACAAAGACTGAACAGTCCGACCTTCTTCTTGCGATGTTTGGTCGCCACGGCGAGGCCCCCGTGCCCATAGTGGCGGCGTATGCCCCTGCCCAATGCTTTCACGCGGCCATCGAGGCTGTCCGCATAGCCATCAAGTACCGCACGCCGGTCTTCTTACTGACGGACGGCTTCCTCGCTAACGGATCCGAACCGTGGCTCATCCCAACGGTCGATTCGCTGCCCGACATCTCAACAACTTTCGCGACTGAACCTAATCACGAGGGCGAGTTCTGGCCCTTCCTACGTGACCCTGAAACCCTTGCTCGTCCGTGGGCCATTCCGGGAACTCCGGGCCTTGAACACAGGGTCGGGGGACTGGAGAAGGCAGATGGCACAGGAAACATTTCCTACGACCCGGACAACCACGAAAAGATGACTCACCTTCGCGCCGCCAAGATTGCAGGTATCGCCAAAGACATTCCGCTCGCTGAAGTTGACGACCCCGATGGCGCTGACCTTTTGGTAGTCGGATGGGGTTCGACCTGGGGAACGATCGGCGCTGGCGTACGACGCGTAAGGAAGAACGGCAGGAAGGTTGCACGCCTTCACTTGATGCATTTGAACCCGTTCCCCCTGAATGTGGGCGAGATCCTTAGTCGCTACACCAAGATCCTGGTACCTGAGATGAACATGGGTCAATTTTCCAAGATGCTTCGCTACGAATTTTTGGTTGATGCAAAGTCGTTAAGCAAAGTGAAGGGTCTTCCATTTCTAGCCGCCGACATCGAAGCCAAGATCATGGAGATGCTTGATGAGTGAAGGTAATGGCAGCGCAGTCGCTGTCGAGGTAACCCGCAAAGATTTCGTTTCCGACCAAGAAGTGCGCTGGTGCCCTGGTTGTGGCGACTACGCCATCTTGGCCGCAGTGCAATCGCTCATGCCTGAACTTGGGATAAAGCGCGAGAACATCGTGTTCGTCTCCGGTATCGGGTGCTCAAGCCGCTTCCCTTATTACATGAACACATATGGCGTCCATAGCATCCACGGGCGAGCTCCTGCTGTGGCTAGTGGAATAGCTATGGCCAGACCAGACCTCGACGTGTGGGTAGTAACCGGCGACGGTGACGGCTTGTCGATCGGTGGAAATCATATGATCCATGCGCTAAGACGCAATTTCAACCTGAAGATATTGCTGTTCAACAACCAGATATACGGCTTGACCAAAGGACAGTATTCGCCGACTTCAGAAGTTGGCAAGGTCACGTATTCGACACCGCTCGGTTCGCTGGACTATCCGTTTAACCCCGTTTCCTTGGCGTTGGGGGCCGAAGCATCGTTCGTAGCAAGAGCCGTAGATATGGATCGCAAATACCTGCTCGACATCTTACGTCCTGCCGCTGAACACAAGGGCTCGGCTTTCATCGAGATATACCAAAACTGCAACGTCTATAACGATGGCGCATTCGACCTTTTGACGCAGAAGGGCGGCAAAGCCAACTACCAGATCCGTCTTGTCCATGGCGAAAAGATATTGTTCGGTGCCGAAAAGGAATTGGGCATCATCTTCGATGACGGTGAGGCCAAGATCGTAAACGTTGCGGATGTCGGTATCGAAAAGATCGCGACTCACGATATGCACCGCGAAGACCCGAGTCTTGCGTTTGCTCTATCTCGTCTTGCGCACGGGCCAAGTTCTCCTACACCGATGGGCATCTTCCGCTCAGTCGTGCGTCCCGCATATGACGATGCGATGAAAGATCAGATGGATGCAGCACTCGCAAAGTCAGGCGCAGGTGACCTCGAAAAGCTGCTATTCGGCGGCGAAACCTGGGAAGTCCCAGCAGCCACCTAAGGCCAAGCCTCACATCCGAGCATCTTGAATCGTCTGGTCTACCCAATCCACGAATCGGTTTGCTCTGTTCACTGCCTCGGTTGCTTCCTTGGTGCTGGCCCGTCGCGATTCGTATTCGACGACGCTCTTCTTGGCGAGCAGCATCCTTAGCTGTTTCACGTTGCGGGTGATGTCGCTCGATTTTCCGCCTATCTCCTGGAGGAGGTCGGCAGCGCGTTGGTGGTCTGGATCCGACGAGCGGCGTCCGGCGAGTGCTACGCAGACCGCATCGGTTGCGCTGATTGCGGCATGAACGGCGTTCAGCATGGCTGCATCGTTGCGGATCGTTTCGATTGCAGAGATCGCCTCAGCGCGGAATTGTTTGGCTTTCGCAAGGTAGAGGAGGGCTTCGGAGCGCGGCCGCTTTACTGTTTTGCCTCGCGCTTTCACATCGGCATCCGTTTGCCGGATCGGATAAGGGGCACACCCTCTTCTTCGAGTCTCTTCCAGACACCCGTTCTGGGTCTCTGCTTCCTGACATTGATCAAAGGACTAATGTGATTCCCAAACCGCCGGTGGGTAGCATCCGAGACATCCTCCAACGTGTCTTTGACCTCCTCGAAGTCGATGCGTGAACAGCAAATGGCGAGGTCGATGTCACTCGTGGGCGTGGACTCTCCCCAAACTGCACTACCGAAAAGGGTTGCCCATTGCACTTTGCCGGCCAGGGGGAGTAGTTCGTCGCCAAGGAAGGAAATCAACTTCTGTCTGATGCGGGATTCGGTTCGATATAGATCCGCGATCTGGTCGGCGAATAGATGATTGCGGTTCAGTTCGTATAAGTCGCCCGTTTGGCTCCTGTTAACCGTGACCAGTCCACTGTTCACGATGACGGCCAAGGCTTTTATAGCGGTGGGATGAGTGACTCCGGCACGCCTCGCGACCTCTCGCCCGCTGGCTGGAAGGCCATCGGGTAGTCGGTGGAGAGCCCGCAAGACCAGGACATGGCTGCGCCCGAGAAGGATGTCGTCGAGTGGTGAGTCAAAGCGCATGGATAGAATCCTTTCTATCTGGAAAGGAATCTTACCATATGAAATCCCCACGCTCCACTGGCGCGGTCTTGACGCGGAACGATTTTACGTGGAGGGGCAAAGCCAACCACAGGATCCGTTACGACGATGCGATGAAGGATCAGATGGATGCAGCGCTTGCAAAGTCAGGCGCGGGAGATCTCGAAAAACTGCTATTCGGTGGCGAAACCTAGGAGGTCCCAGCCGCAACGTAGGGGACAAGCAACAGATGGTCAAGAATTTCCTAACATTTCCCCCCTCCTAGGCAGGAGATTGGCCTCCGGCGTCGAACTCTTAGCCTGGGAGCCATAAGGGGGGTGCGATGAATAGGAAGTCTCAACAGTTTCATCGCCTGGCGATATTGCTTATCGTCGGCCTCATCCTGCTGCCCGGTCAAGCCCAAGGGGTTTATACAAATGCCCCCGACTGGCTGAACGAGGGGGGGGTCCCCATCTTTGTGCCTGTTGGTCTTAGCGAAGAGGCAACAGGAGGTCTTCCGGTATCAACCAACCTCGCAGGATCATTAAGCGACCTAACTAACCTTCGGCCAAAACTAGATATCGCCCACCTCAACACCCGTGTGGGGCTCATCTCTTCTGGCATCGACAAGTCCCTATTCCCAGAGATCCTTTCCCAAAGAATAACGCCGGTGGCGGGGACCATAAATGCCGATACCGTTGGATACGGAAGCTACGCCGCTTCAGCACTTTTTGAACTTGCTGGCGTCACCAAAACGGTTGTCGATAGCGGTGTCACCTCAACGGTTACCTCCACTGTGTCGATCTCCTCTTACAACGTCTATCCGGGTGGCGTCTTCAGCCCCTCAACTCTCATGTATGCATTGAAGTGGATCAGCGACAACGCATCGAACCTAGATGTAGTGCTGCTCGGATTTTCTCCCACAGACTTTCTAGACCCGATCACCGCTGCCATGAGTAACAACTCCTGGAACGGGGTGTTCGATGCGATGCTCAATCGACCCTCCACCACAGATGATGGTCCCGTCATAGGGATCCCTTTAGAAGGCAGTGCTTTCAATGAACAAGGAAATGTCGATTACGGCCTGGTAAATAGTCTTCGGGTAGGCATGCAAAACTATGACCTTGCCAGCAGGTGGATAACCTCGATCAACTCTAAGGGACTGTCGGTAATCGTTCCTGCTGGAGATGTGGGCCCCAACCCCCAGACCGTGATGGGACTAGCCAACTTACCCTCCGTCATCACCGTAGGCGGCTACAACCCGGCTGGGTATGTCTCACCGAAAGGCTCGGCGGGGCCTTCTATCGATCTAAAGGTAAAGCCCGACTTTCTAGCACCCAGCGGCCTCGTCGGAGTGATGCCCCCTACCTCGAAACTAGCAAAGCTACTAAAGTTTAACGGCCACCCTGAAGATGGTTCACTAAAACCGCGCTGGGTTGAATACCCCAACTCTTCCCTGACAACCGCAACGGCTATGGCCGATACGACTTTATCCGCTTCGACCGTGGCGGCCATGGCGGCAGGTGCCCTCGGCGCAGGTGGACTGCGGGACCCTGCGCTACAACGTGGGGCTTTGTATCGTGCGGCCACCCACATCGATGGAGTTCCTATCTGGCGGCAGGGCTCAGGCGTATTGGGCGGGGTGACCCAAAGCGTTGCGATGCCGACCATCTTATCGGCAACAACGGAGCCTCTTACTCTTAACCACGGTGATCTTGGCTTTCAAAAAGAAGGTGTTTGGAATGTGACCGTCACTGTTTCAACCGGAACCGTCACCACCGGTGCTACCGTCACCCTTACCGACTTCATCGGTGTAGACCTATTCGGGAAAGCCACAACCGGCACTGCGTCTTCAGGTGATCCGCCATGGGTCTCTGCCACCGTAAACGCGAATGGAGTCACCCTCACGGTCAATACTTCCACCAACCCTTTAACCACTGGGCTTTACTGCGGCAGCGTCGGTCTTGACATCGCCAAAGCCACGGTCACCGTAGACGACGACAAGACTGCTGTTTGCCTTACGACTGGGTTCGAACCTGTGGGTAGGGTTCTTGAGATTCACAACCAATCGGTGAACGACGACTCATTCATGCTGAGCCCTGGGCTACCTCCTGCGGCGACTGTGCTCAATCATCCCCTGATGAGATTGCCGATAGACCCTCCATCCTTTGGACTTATTACTGCCATATCGGAAACTAAGCCCTGCGACCGCTATCACACCGCAACCGTCTTCGACTATCGCGAAACCTGCGATGGGCATGCACGTCTGCCAAGAGTGATGGCCGGCTACTACCGCGTCCTGGAGTTCTCAGACTACGGGGGGCAGACTGAATTCACTGTGACCAATTCGACTTCGGGTGCTGCCGAAACCGTCGGTCGCGACATTGGCAGCCCTATCACGTACTCTTCATTCCAGACCCTGCTGCTTCCCAAGTCATATGACAAGGATCTTCTTCCCAATAACCCGTCTTGCGAAGAGAACTTCGGAACCTGGGAAGACTGGGCTGGTCATGGAGACACCGACACCGCGCACGATGACAAATGGAAGTTCTGCACCGAGAAACTCTTCGTGACAGCCACAGTGAGAGATCCAACCTTCAATTGGCAATACAACCGGTTCCTGGGGGGCTACAACGTGTCCAAGACCGTCAACGTCGAGGGCGTGACGACTACCTCAACCGCCGACTCCCCGTTAATAAATATGGGATTTTTCCGCAAACGCACCGAGGGGGCGAATATCGGCAGGATGATCGACATCATCGACCCATGCAAAGACATGACTACCCATACATTCTATTCACCGCAGACTGCCCCGATCGAATCTATAGTCTCTTCGATCACCGGCGACGGTCCCTGGACGGTCGGCTGCTCTAAGGGCTTGGACCTCGATCTGCTAGGTGGGTCAGGTGGTGGTTCTTCTTCGGTCGGTTGGGCCACAGCACAGTATCCATTCAACATCCCCATCCCCAACTTCTCTACCCATATGAGTTTGAACTTCGCCTACAAATTGACCAACTCCTTCATCCTTGTGGTAGTACAGATCGGATCTGAAACCGCTATCGGCTTGGTGACACCCTCAGGCACCTTCAAGTTCCCACCGGGTTCGCCCACCATCGATACTTCTAAAGTGCCTGCTATCGGCCAAGCCGAGGGAAAAGCAAACTTCGAGTTCACCATAAATGCCAAGGGCTCTAACAAGGGAAGGATCACGTTTGCGCTGTCCGATGCCTACGTCAAGACGCCTGATGGCAGCTCGCATCCGACTGGCATCTCCAAGGCAGAGATCCAAGACGATCCCTTGGACAACAAGACCCTTTCCTTTGAACTGTCGACCTTCGGCGTGAACCCATGGCCCGCGATGAACTTCCCCAACAAGGGCAATCCCGAAGAGGAGCGATTGCGCGCCTGCAACACCTCTACTATGCAAGACTGCGGGCACGTGTTCGGCTTTCATTCCCAGTACAGCCCCTACACGGCCGATGTCACCGGCACATGGACGGGAGGTCAGATCGGCAAGTGGGTAAAGGACGACGACCCTTTGTCCAAGCTCGGACATGTAGTCCCAGACAACTGCCGGGACATGAATAACGAAACCCGTAAAGCCAGGGTGTGCGAGGACTGGACCATGATCGTTCATTCCCCCAAACTGCCCAACGTTGTGCCCGACGGAATACCAGGCTATCCGACCACGGATCTGGATGAATACCAGATGCAAACTGGGTCGTCTTTGATGGACGTGCTCGACGTCTCCAGCACCGTTAAAAGCGAGCAGTATTCTTTCGTCAATGAACTGATCAACTTAGGTGGGATTAACCTAGGTGGTCGGCTTTACGTCCCTGCCCCGCGATACACCACAGCGACAGCGACTCTTGCCTATAAATACCTTCCAAAAGATGTTCCCAAAAGTCTGTTCAGTAGGACACTAAAGTCAAACGGGACACACTTCGAACTGCTCAACTTTCCCATCGATGTCTTAAGGGCCCATCCCAAGGGGATCCAGGTCTGCATCAACGACGGCCCAGCCCGGTCCATTGCAACCAGCACCGTGCTGTTCGAGAGCGTCTGCGAGGGCCACGACGTGCCCCATCCTGTGCTCCCAAATCAAAAAGTCTGGGAACACTACACAAAATTGGTGCCGCAGGTTCCCAAGGTTACGAGCACAGCGGGTGCCAGGGTACCGCTCCGCCCATACGTGCCCTATGCCAAACAGGCCACCTTGTGGTACTGGCCAGCCCCACCCGCCCTTCCCGAGCCGCCTCCATGAACGTACTGAGTATGGAGCAGCTTTGTGCGAAGGCGAAAGGAAAGAGCCCGTTGATCATGAACACTGCGACCCGGATAAAGGCGGTATTAGTTGTGATCGTCCTTTTGCTCTCGGGCGGGCTTTCTAACTTCGCAACTGCCGATCCATTACGCAAAGGCAAGACCACCTTGGTATCCACCCTTCCTAGTGGCGACATCGCCGATGGAGGGTATCCATCCGTATCTTCCGATGGACGCTATGTTGCGTTTGACTCGGGAGCTCGGTTGACCTTAGACGACACCGACTCAAGCAAAGACGTCTACCGCAAGGACATGATTACAGGCGACATCCAACTCGTATCGGTAGATTCGCTCGGCATACCTGCGGGCACATGCTACAGGCACCCCTCGATGTCGGGCGACGGCGCCAAAGTTGCCTACCTCGTCGGTTGCCTACCAGGTTTGGTGGTGCTTAGGGACCTTTCTATCGGGCAGACCAAATGGATACTCTCTCCGTCGTCAGCGTACGCGTCGCACGGTTTTCGCATCTCAAAGGATGGGCTCTGGGCGGTCATCGATCTGGATTATGACGGCGACCACTCCGTCGGGGTGATCGATGTGGCAACCGGGGCGCTGATAACTTGGGCCTTCGATTTTGTCTGCGGTGGGTGCGGCATAGTCGAACCAAGTCTATCGGTCTCAGACAACGGCCGATTCGTGACCTACGATAGCCGCACCGTAGGTAATGATGGCATGTGGCGGGTCTATCTGCACGACCGGGACTTCGATGGCAATGGGGCGTACGACGAACCGGGCACCGGAAAGACTCAAACCTCCCTTGTGGGAATCCTGCCTGACGGCTCTTCGCCCGAGACCACCAAGGGCGTCATTTCGGGTGACGGCAGTACCGTGGCATTTCTCGGTTTTACATTATCCAACTCGAGTACGAAAATGTATGCACGCGATTTGGCCACGGCAACGACGGAGGTTACGCAGTTTCGCACAACCGGTTCGGTCCCATTAGAAGGAAAATTTCGAATTGCGCTTTCAGGCACTGGTCGTTACGTCGCCTTCTCGACCTTTTCCTCCCTACTACCGACCGATATCAGTCCATCAAGCGATGTTTATCTTTGGGATCGTCAATTGAAGAAAATCTCTTTGGTCTCTTATCGTCCCGATGGTAATCAAGGGGCGGAAGAGGGCATATACCCCTCGATATCGTCTGATGGTAGATACGTGGCATTCGAGGTGAGTCTCCCTTTGGATATAACCCGTGCCGTCTATCGTCGTGACCTCGCCGCCGGTTGCGATGTCATATGCGCCGAAGAAGCAGTTCCGCCGCTTCCTGTTCTGCCGATAAGAACCTCACCGTACGACACCGGTATCATTTGTGCGGTTGCATCGAGTGTCCCCAGCGTGACCAATGCCCCTCCCTTGAGGTCCGGTGCCCAGCGGACTTGCGCTTCCAGCGGGCTTGCCAGCCCCGCTGCCGCCACGCCCGCATTGTTGGGAACCCTTGCCATTGGGGGCGCCAATTATGTGAACGCATCACCGGCGTTCGTGGGCTATGCAGGGGCCGTGACGCTTTCAGAGCTACAGGTAACCACCGGGGTTCCTACCAAGGGCCCGGTCACGGTGACTGCTCACATCAAAGGAGTCAATACCACCGTGGCTTCCGCGTCGAACAACCTGTCCGGTTGCCTCATCTTGTGGTCTTTATCGACCTCGACTGAGATAGCCCGCAGCTGCTTCACCAAAAACGCCATACCAGACGACCTGTCTGTCACTGCCACTCCATCGGCACCCGTCTCGGTGATTGTGCGTCTCGATGCAGGTGGAGCGGTCGGTCAAGCAAGCATGCAAGTCAGCCACATCTCCTTTCAGACCGGCTGAGGGCGAGCAGATGATGAACATGGAGAGAGTGAACATCGGCCGGAGGCTAAGTGCTGGGTGTGCGTGTTAGGTGTGGTCGTCCTTTTGTCGACTCTTTCTAACTTCGCAACTGCATATCAATGGCTCTCTGGCATTCCTAAATCGTCACTTCCCACTGAAGTAATCTATGCCGATGGCTAGCGAGATGACTCATTGGGGAAAGGGCGTAAGCGCTGCGCTTAAAGCGCGCGGTGTTGACACCATCTTCACGTTGTCGGGGGGTCACATCTTCCCTATATATGACGGTGCCGTTGCCGATGGCATCAGGCTCATCGATTTCAGGCACGAACAGAGCGCAGCATTCGCTGCTGAAGGTTGGGCCCGCCTTGGACGCCGACCCGGTGTGGCGGCTGTCACCGCTGGGCCTGGTGTGCTGAACGCGATAAACCCCCTTGCGACTGCTCAGATGAATGGGTCGTCGTTGGTATTGCTTGGTGGGCGTGCTCCCGAATCGCGTTGGGGCATGGGCAGTCTGCAAGAGATCGATCATCTGCCTGTTGTGGCTTCGCTCTGCAAACATTCTGCGACCGCAGGCGACACGTTGGTGACCGAGCTAACTTCTGCCATCCGACAGGGCCGAACAGCGCCAAGGGGGCCGGTGTTTTTCGATTTCTCCCTTGACCTAATGGCGGAAGCCGATGCTGGACTTCCTGATCTCGATGAACCTTCCCGTATCGAACCAAACGAGAATTCCATCGGTTACATCCTTGACCTCTTGGCAAAGTCCGAGCGACCTGTCCTGCTTGCGGGTTCAAACGTTTATGCCGATGGCGCTTGGGAGGCCATGACTGCGTTTGCAGAAGCGGCTCGCATCCCTGTGTTCACCAACGGCATGGGCAGGGGCACGATACCGGCTGACCATGAGCTTGCTTTCTCGCGCTCGCGAGGCAAAGCCTTTCAGAAAACCGATCTGGCCATAATCGCTGGCACTCCTTTTGACTTCCGCATCTCATTCGGGGACCGTTTCCCTTCCGATGCGGCGGTAGTTCATCTCGATTCCGCCCCCGAACTGATAACGACGAACCGAAAGCTTGACGTTGGGTTGGGAGCGGACCTTGACCTCGTGTTCAGTGGCTTGGCGAATGAGACGAAGCCAATGGACACAGCGAGTTGGCTCACCGAGTTGCGAAGCCTGGAAGTCGACGACCCCGACCTGCTGAGCGACCAAACCCCCATCCACCCGATGCGCATCTACGGTGAGTTGCGCAAGTTCTTAGACCGCGATGCGATCGTCATCAATGACGGTGGCGACTTTGTGTCCTATGCGGGGAGAGAGATCTCGTCGTACGTCCCCGGATCGTGGCTTGACCCCGGCCCCTTCGGGTGCCTTGGTACTGGGCCCGGATACGCTATAGCGGCCAAGTTGATGTACCCCGACCGACAGGTTTTGCTTCTGCTTGGCGATGGCGCATTTGGGTTTTCCGGAATGGAGTTCGACACCATGGTCAGACACAAACTGCCTATCGTTGCTGTGGTTGGAAACAACGGCATCTGGGCGCTAGAGAAGAACCCGATGCGCATGTTCTTCGGTTATGACGTTGTTGCTGACCTGCGACAGGAGACTCGCTACGACCAGATCGTCGAAGGACTTGGGGGCTACGGCGAAACAGTGACTGACCCTCGGGAGATTCAACCGGCCCTAAAGCGCGCCTTCGATGCAGGGGTTCCCGCCCTGCTAAACGTCATCACCGATCCCGAAGTCATTTACCCCCGAAGCGCGAACTTGGCCTAGCGGCCCTTGCGCCAAACTTCTGCAAAGGCCATTCGCTCGGCGATGGGTGGATGCGACGCTTTGATGCGGGCCCACCACGACGGGTCGAGGTCGGGAAGATTGCGTCCCGTCATGTTGCGCCATAGCGCCACATAGGCATCGGGTGATGCCGTAAGTTCCAAGGCAGCCAGGTCAGCTTCGCGCTCGTACCAGCGTGAGAACCAACTGGTGATGACGCCCATGATCGAACCCACTGCAGAGAAGATAAGCAAGAACAATGGCAGCGAAGCGGGATCGCCAGCACTTGCCACGCCAGCCCAGTCAAGCAGTGGGCTGCTGTCCTTCATGGCCAACGCAACGGCACCGAAGATAACTACCGAGGTCACGACCCCGAGGGCGATCTGTTTGCGGATGTGGCCTCGCTTCCAGTGTCCGATCTCGTGAGCAACCACGACCTCGATATGTTCATGCGGATACTCAAGCATGTTGTCGAATAGCACAACGCGTCGAGTCTTGCCCATTCCCGCGAAGAAAGCATTGTCTTTTTTGGTCCTCTTGCTTGCATCCATGACCTGAAAGCCGGAGATTGCTATCCCACCCTTTTTGGCGAGCGACATGAGTTTGGTTTTGAGTTCTTCGTTTTCCAAAGGAGTGAGTTTGTTGAAGATCGGAATCAATAAGATGGGGGCAAGGAATGCTAGACCAACTGAAAAGATCATGAATACCAACCCTCCCCACAGCCACCAAAGTGGCGTCGAGCGGATAAGCGCCCACAAAGGAATGAAAAGCACACTTAACAGAACGGTCCCTAGAAGGATGCCCTTGACCTGGTCGACAGCGAAGCGGGCGGGGGTCTGGGTGGAGAACCCCCACTTGCGCTCGTGGCTGAACTCGACCCATATATCAAGAGGCAGCCCAACCAAGGTTGACAACACGATGACAACGAATATCACGGCGACGAGCTGCAGATACCAAGGGTCGAAACTGGGAGCCACTTTGAATGTGATGAAGGCCAAGATGAAAAGGAGACTTAAGAAACCCGAGACGATGCGCACGTATTGAAGCGGTCTTTGGTAGCTTTTCGATTTCCCTACTTCTTCGGCGGAAAAAAAGTCTTCTGGGCGAGCGGGGATCGGGCTAGTTAGGTTCATCCACAGATTCCACCACCTTGGGAGGCGCAGTGCAACAACGTCACGCTAGGATTAACAACAGTGGCTATCTTCGATAAGTTCAAACGAGCGGATCTTCGTGAACTCCAAGAGTTCGCGCAAACCCATGATGGCGTTGAGGCTTACTTGGAGCCACAAACCGGCACGCTCCCGCAATCCTTGCTTATGGTTGCCCGCGATGGTGAGTGGATGCGCTCCTCGGTCGCTGATCGGGGACAGGCGGCGATCCTATGTAAGAAACTCGGCCTTCCTTTTTATGACGCGGCCATCGTTGGCTATCCCGAACGGATGCGAGGCTACAAAGGCAAGCCTGCACCCCAAGCCCCTTCTGCCGAGGAGTTGGAGAAGTGGTTCGAAGTCGAGTGACGCACCAGTTTTTTCACGTCTTCGCTCTGGTTGTTTTCCTGGCAGCCGTCGGCGGTGCCTTTGTATCGGTCGTGATGCCTCTGCTTGTTGGGGGCAAGTTTCTCCTGCCGCGTTTGGCTATCGCATTATCGCTCCTGGCCGCAGGGGGCCTAGCTGCCGATTGGATATTGCATCGGTGATGTATCCTTGAAGGGAATCTACGGAGGACTTAGACATGGAAACTACAACCGCCACAAGTCTCAAACTTACTGATACCGCCGCTTCCAAGGTGCAGGATCTGCTTGCCCAGGAGGCCAATCCCGATTACTTCTTGCGAATCGCCGTCCAGCCGGGTGGCTGTTCAGGTCTTCGTTATTCCATCTATTTCGATGACCGTAAGCTCGATGGAGATGTCGAAAATGTTTACGGCGATGTAGTGGTTCGCATTGACCGAATGTCCTCTCCATATCTAAAAGGTGCCCAACTCGATTGGCTGGAAAGCCTTGAGCAGTCCGGATTCACCATAGACAATCCCAATGCGACCGGCAGTTGCGCCTGCGGAGACTCGTTCCACTAACTTACTTCCAGACAAAGGGAAAGGGAGGCCCTAGGGCCT
>JBDSRR010000214.1:0-1884 GCA_039929185.1 Actinomycetota bacterium | reverse complement strand
TGACTGAAATCGAATCCCGAAGATCAGACGCTGCGGTCCCCGCGGTCTACGCGAGAGTCTCAACCGACGAACAAGCGCAGTCAGGGACATCTTTGCCAACGCAGATCCAATCGCTCTCGGAATCAGTCAAGGCAGAGGGCAAACCCAAGCCGCTTGTCTTCATCGACGACGGGTACTCGGGGGCATCGCCTCACCGGCCGGGACTGATGGCGCTCGAAGCTGCGATCGCTTTGGGCAAGGTCTCCGAGATCAGAGTGTCTGCACTAGACCGTTTGGCGCGCGACCTCATTCTTCAAGAAACTCTTATCAATCGCTGGCTGTCGTCGGGGCTCGGTTTTCACTCCACCAAGGAACCCGATCTTGGTTCGAGCGACCCGACGCGCATACTCGTACGCCAAGTTTTGGGGGCCATCGCGCAGTACGAACGCGCAGTGATCACCGGAAGGATGATGGCAGGGCGGATAGCGCGGGCTCACCAAGGCTATTGGCCAGCAGGCAAGGTTCCATTCGGATACGCGCTTGAAGGAAAGCCTTCCTCGGTGGTTCTCGTGCCGGACAGAGCCGACGTCATCCGACAAGCTGGACTGCGTGTGATCGCTGGAGGGGCGGTCACCGCGATAGCGGAGGATCTCAACCGCCGCCAGATCAAAGGCCCCGGTGGTGACGGGTGGGATCCTAGCTATCTAGCCCGAATGCTCAGAAACCCTGTATATAAAGGCGAAGCGCGCTTCTTCGTGAGAGAGTCAGTCGAACCCAAGACTCGCCGTACCACCAAGCACGCCATCAAGGAAACGAAGAACGGAGCGCGCCTTCGCCCAGTGGACGACTGGATCTTGATCGAGGTACCCACTGTTTTCTCCGTCCCAGAGTGGGAAGCGATCCAGGCAGCCATCGAAAAACGAGTCCCTCAGAGGAATCAGTCGGGCGACTACCTTCTGTCGCGACGGTTCAAGTCTTCATGCGGTGCCACCTACGTGGGTAACTACAACAACGGAAAACCTCGGTATCTCTGTCACAACCGAACAAAGAGAAAGATCAAAGGCATCGCTGACTGCGGATGCCCACAGGTGTTGGCAGGGTGGATCGAGGACGCTGTTTGGAATTCCGTAGTCGAGATACTGAAGGATCCCGACCGGCTCATGAGGATGGCGAAAGAAGAACTCAGCCGCAGAGGAATCCTTCAAAGCGAACCAAAGCTGAAGAAGGCAGTGGAGGTTATCGACCAGAAGCTTGGCCGGGCAAGAGAGGCAGCCGCCAGGATCGTGCGATTCCACGCCCAGGAAGGAACGCTCGACGACACGACTTTTCAATTGGCTGTTGGGCCTTTGAACGCCCAGGTGCATAAACTCGAACTCGAAAGGGAGAAGCTGCTCAGCCTGTCACCTGAATCAAGGTGGCACTCAGACCGGGTCGCAATCTCTCAGGTTGGATCAGAGGTTCGTCATAGGCTCGACAAGCTGTCTTACGAGGACAAGGTAAGGGTGCTTGCTCTGCTCGATGTTCGAGTATCTGTACGGCCCGATGGAGGACTCAAAGGCACGATGGCCGCGCCCATCAGCGCAGCCGTGAACGATGAACCTAAAGTAGGCTCGAGTACATTTTCTCGCGCGGCAAGGAGTCCCCTACGTGCGCGAATCTGCTGCGGCTGTATCGCCGAGGTAGGAAGCAACCAGGGTTGGGTCGGCAAGCAGGTCGCTGCTTTTACCTTCCATCACAACTTCGCCCTTCTGAAGTACGTATGCCCGCGCAGTGTGCTGTAAGGCGAGATGTACGAACTGTTCAACTAACAGTACTGATGTGCCTTCGCGGTTTACCTCTTCGAGGATCCCGAATAACTGGGTGACGACTAACGGTGCCAACCCCAGCGAAAGTTCGTCGACGATT
>JBDSRR010000213.1:0-2202 GCA_039929185.1 Actinomycetota bacterium | reverse complement strand
AGAGGTTAGTTTAGGGCCCAAACGACATAGGAGAGCCGACTTGGACACATATGAAGCAATCATGACGCGCAAAAGCGTATCTCCGTTGGAGGGACCATCTCCGACTGGGGCTCAAATAGTTCAGTTGCTAAACGCAGCAGTAAGGGCGCCCTCTCACCACCTGACCCAGTCTTGGAGGTTCATCGCGGTGACAGCAAAAGCGCTTGACGACCTGGGCGATGTTTTCGCCACCCGAGTGCAAATGGAAGATCCAGATGCTCCGGATCTTGAGCGTCGGCTCGCAGACGCTCGATCACAACCGCACCGCGCACCAGCGATCATCGTGGCCGTTTATCGGAAGTCTTCGCACCCCAAGGCCGTTGAAGTCGAAGATCGCTATGCCATTGGGGCGGCGGTTCAGAATCTATTGTTGGCAGCACACTCAATGGGATTGGGTACGTATTGGCGAACCGGGCCCAACGCTTTTGACGAAGGCGTTAAATCGCATTTAGGTTTGACCCAAAGCGAAGAGATTGCGGGTTTCATCTACGTCGGACACTTGCCTGCGGACGCGAGCAACACTGCGATGGCGGAGCGCACCCCTGCGGAAGAAGTCACGACATGGCTTGGATTCTAGGAGGTCCGCGTCGGAACGCCCGCGTCACGTGCAGATGGACGCGAACCTCGCGGCGCGGTGGGACTTATAGCTGAAGCGACTTCACTTCCAGGAATTCTTCTAGGCCAAACTTTCCGAACTCGCGTCCGTTGCCGGATTGTTTGTAACCTCCGAATGGCGCCAAGGTATTGAAGGGGCCTCCGTTGATTTCGACTTGTCCCGCTCTTATCTTTCGCGCAACTGATTTCGCCTTTTCGACATCTGACGACCAAACTCCAGCGGCCAGTCCGTAGATCGTGTCGTTGGCGATCTGTATAGCCTCCTCTTCGGTGTCGTAGGGGATTATCGATAAGACAGGCCCAAAGATCTCTTCTTTGGCGATAGTCATGTCGGGCGTGACGTCAGAAAAAACGGTTGGCCTAACGAAGAAGCCCTTCGCCTGGCCTTCAGGCGACTCCGCCCCGCCCGTTAGCAGCCTGGCACCTTCATCGATGCCCTTTTGGATGTATCCCCGAACGCGTTGGCGTTGGATGTCCGAAACCAATGGACCGAGCTTTACGCCGTCTTCGAAGGCGCCGCCGGTTCGGTATGCCTCGGCTGCCTCGGTTGCAAGCCGTTCGACCTCGGCGAGTTTGGAACGTGGAACCAACATGCGGGTAAGGGCAGAACATGTCTGGCCAGAATTGAGGAAGGCTGCATCCACTCCCTCGGGTATGGCTTTGGCTAGGTTGGCATCGGCCAGTATGACGTTGGGTGATTTGCCGCCGAGTTCCAAAGCAACACGCTTAACTGTTTGTGCGGCTAGTTCACTTACGCGTTTTCCGGCGCTAGTCGAGCCAGTGAATGACACCATGTCGACATCTGGGTGCCCGGCGATCGCCTCGCCAACTACGGGGCCGAAACCGGTGACTAAGTTGAAGACGCCCGGTGGCAGGCCCACGTCATCGATGATCTCGGCAAGTATGAATGCGTTGAGTGGTGCGACCTCGCTTGGTTTCAAAACGACGGTACAGCCAGCAGCCAATGCCGGTGCAACTTTGGCGGCTATCTGATGTAGCGGATAGTTCCATGGAGTTATGCAGCCAACGACTCCGATGGGCTCGCGAACGATCAGCGAGTTGCCTATCTGCTCTTCGAAGGCAAAGGTGGACATGACCTCGGGCATCGAGCCAAAAGTCATTGCTGGAAGACCAGCCTGGATCAGGTTACATAACATGATGGGCATACCGACCTCGTGGGCGATCAGATCGGCTATCTCAGTCATGCGCGCATAGAGGCCTTCGGTGATTCGCTCTAGATATTTGGCGCGGTCGGCCGGCGACGTTGCCGCCCATTCCGTAAAGGCAACTTTGGCGGCGTTAACGGCACGGTCGATATCTTCTGTGGTGCCCTCTGGCACTCGGCCGATAACTTCCTCGGTGGAGGAGTCGATCACCTCGATCGAGGCTGACCCCAGTGGTGTCACCCAGGCACCGTCGATGTAGAACTTGTTTCGGTCGATCAATTCCATCGTTGTCCTCCTCGCGCAGTTATTACGATGGTATCGCCTTTCCCAGGATGCTCCGTAACGTGGAAAGGTCGGCTTTGGACAACTTGATCTCTGCGGC
>JBDSRR010000212.1:0-2290 GCA_039929185.1 Actinomycetota bacterium | reverse complement strand
GCTCTCGCGACCCCGACCCTTTGCCTTTGGCCGCCGGAGAATTCGTGTGGATACCGGTTGCCATGCTCGGGATTCAATCCAACTTTGGCCAATAGGTCTTCGACATAAGCAGATCCACCTTCTTGTTCGTACACACCATGGATCATCAGTGGTTCTGAAACGATGTTACGGACAGTCATCCTTGGGTTGAGCGACGCAAAAGGATCCTGAAAGATGATCTGCATCTCGCGCCTTAGTGTTTGCATTCGTTTAGCACCAACGTTAGTGATGTCGTCGCCATTGAATTCGATAGTGCCCTCAGTAGGCTCTATCAAACGCAGGATGACACGGGCTATCGTGCTCTTTCCGCATCCAGATTCACCGACGAGCCCGAGCGTGCGTCCTTTGGGGATGGATAAAGAGACCCCGTCGACAGCCTTTACGGTTCCTATCGTGCGTTTGAAAAGGATCCCTCGAGTTACGGGGAAGTATTTGACGATGTTTTCTACTCTCAGTATGTCGGTCATTTGGCAGCCTCTTTTGGCTCAGGAAGTTGCCCTGCGAAATGGCAAGCAGCGAGATGACCGGCGTCAGCGGTGCGAACCTGAAGCGCAGGTGAATCAGTTTGGCACTGCGGCTGCACATAATCGCATCTTGGATGAAAGGAGCATCCTGAAGGAACGTTGATAAGGCTTGGGGGGGCACCACGGATGGGCTTCAATCTGCCTTCGGGTTCCTTGTCGAGACGGGTCACCGAACTCATCAAACCAAGGGTGTAAGGATGTTGAGGGCGGTAATAGATGTCCTCGACACCGGACCCTTCAACTATCTTTCCGGCATACATGACTGCTACGTCGTCTGAGTGTTCGGCAACGAGCCCGAGATCGTGAGTGATGAGGATCATCGCCATGCCAAACTCCTTTTGCAGCGTCGTCAATAACTGAAGTATCTGCGCCTGGACCGTTACATCCAGCGCAGTCGTTGGTTCGTCTGCGATGAGAAGAGCCGGGCTCATAGCGATGGCCATGGCTATGACAACCCTTTGCCTCATGCCGCCTGAGAACTGGTGAGGGAAATCGCCGGCGCGCTCAGCAGCACGCGGGATCTCAACCAGTTCCATCATCTCGATAGCGCGAACCAGAGCCTGTTTTTTCGTACCGCCCTGGTGGTTGCGGATCACCTCGGCTATCTGGTTTCCGATACTGAAAACGGGGTTCAAAGAAGTGAGGGGATCTTGAAATATCATGGCTATCCGGTTGCCACGAATACGCCGCAACTTGGACTCTGCCATGCCGACCAGATCTTCATCCTGGAATCGCACACTTCCCTGAAGGATCCTGCCAGGTTCGGGAACCAGCCCCATGATCGCGAGCGCATTCACACTCTTGCCTGAACCTGATTCACCTACGATGGCTAACGTCTTGCCCGATTCGACGGAATAGCTGATGCCGTCGACTGCTCGTACGACACCGGAGTCAGTGAAGAAGTGAACCTGCAAATCATCGACCGTCAATAGGTTTGTCATCGCAACCGCGGATCCATCGAGTCGCGAAGCCCATCGCCTAAAAAGATGAAGCCTATGACTGTAAATATGATTGCTAAACCAGGAAACAACACCAGCCACGGCTCTGTTGTAAGAAACGGTTTGCCCTCTGAAACCATCAGACCCCATGCGGGCGTTCCGACCCCGACACCGATCCCCAGGAATGACAGGGCAGCCTCGGTCAAAATAACCGTGCCCGTTCCGATCGTTGAGAAAACGATGACCGGTGCAAGGGCGTTGGGAACCACATGCTTGAGAAGGATGCGCCACGGTCCCGCTCCGAGCGCCCTAGCTGCTTCGACATACTCGGATCCTTTGACCTGGATGATGCTGGCCCGAAAGATACGGGCCGGGCCAGCCCAAGCAAAGACACCAATCGCAAGCGTCAGTTTCACGAGACGAGGGATGGAAGGGCTTAAGACCGTTATGAACACTATGACCCCGACTATGAATGGGAATGCAAAGAACACATCAGCCAAGCGCATCAACAAAGCATCGGCCCACTTACCGAAGTATCCACTGATGGCCCCTGCCGGAAGACCTATCAAAAGGGACAGACCAACCGCAATCACACCGATGGTTATCGAGATGCGACTTCCATAAACAACCCGGCTGAAATAATCGCGACCTAGGATGTCGGTGCCGAACCAATGCTTCGCCGACACTGAGTGAAGCGAGATTGTCAGGTTTATATCGTCGGGTTCATATGGCGCTATCAAAGGCGCAAATATGGCGACGAGGGCGACGAAGAAGATAATGCCTAAACCG
>JBDSRR010000211.1:0-9379 GCA_039929185.1 Actinomycetota bacterium | reverse complement strand
GCATGATCTTCGAAAGCGATGAAGTCTCTGATCGAGTTGGGTCGGGTGATCGGGGCGAGTAACTGGACGGCGGCCAAGGGAGTCATGGTCCGAGCGTGCGTATTCGCGACTAGGTCGCGACAGACTGACAGGGCGTGGCTTCCGGCACCGATCAACCATTCGATGCTGCGTATCCCCACGAGGTCAGCCACGTGGGGGCCCGATTCCAGGTCCACGATGGCACCAGGACGGGAGGCAGAACTAGTTTCGGATCGGAATGTGACCAAACGCATCTGGCAATCCTGACATGCCTTTTAGTTCAGGATTTTCGCTCCGCTCAAGCAGGATTCTGGCGCGTCGTGGCGAAGTGATCGATGAGGGGCAAGGTGTTGAAATGGAACGGCTTCACAAGATCTTCGAACCGTTCTTCCAGGTCGAGGATTCGCTTAATCAGGGTTTGTTTGGAGAGGGTCCGTAGGACAACTAAGACCTGAGGGCTGGCGCAGTTGCTATCATGGGGCCGATTTACGGACATGTCTCTAGATAGGAGGTCGAAGGTGGCGGGTAAGACGGTTATGGAAATGGTCGCGGAGGCCAAGGATCGCGTTGAAAATCTCGATGTCGAGCAGGTGGCCAAGGAACTGGAAGCAGGCGCTCTGCTTGTCGATATTCGCGAGCCCCAGGAAAGGCAACAGGCGAGCATTCCTGGTTCTATCTCAGCACCTCGTGGGATGTTGGAGTTCTATGCTGACCCTACGCTTCCCCACCACAATAAGGAGCTTATTGCTGACCGGCGGATCGTCCTTCACTGCGCCGCCGGTATGCGATCCGCGCTGGCTGCCGACACCTTGCAACAGATGGGTTATACCAACGTCGCCCATCTGGTGGGCGGAATCCAGGCGTGGCAGGAGTCGGGCAGGCCCACGGAGCCAGGCGAGTAGCATAAAAACTTCTTGTATCCGTCAAGGTGAGGGTGTACAATAGGGGGGTTCCGCAGAAATGAGTAGGGGAAACCCAAAAGTTACTGCGGGACACTTTTTTTGCCTGGATTCGATTTTCCCACACCCTGTTCTTCTCCTGGTCGGCCCCTTGAACTACAAAACTGTCTTATGTAACTGCGATGTTGCCTAAGATACTTGAGGGACCAACTTTAAGCACGGTCATTGAAAAAGACATCCCTGTCATTTATCTTCTTGACTACATGGGTGAACTCTTTGCTGGTCCGGGATTTCGAGCGTGCTCTCATGCCGCTTGTAAAGGGTCGGCAGTTGCTACTTTGAGTTTCGATTATGCAAGCCGTCAAGTTTGGTTAGCGGAACTGCCTCCGGTGGCATCTCCGTCGTCCTACGATCTGTGTGACATGCATGTTCGCCGGTTTTCCGCGCCCCTTGGCTGGGACGTGGATGATAGAAGAGACCCAGTCCTGGTGGTTCATGGGGAGCGAACACCACCCCAATCGGTTCCATCGCTGCCCGATGAGGATCCCCCCGGGCCATCGGTTTTGATCGAGTCTTCCCAGCCCGAGGAGGCCTTAGCGTGGGTACTTCCCGACATCTAATTCTGCATCTTTACCTTCGGCCACAATGTCTGCTGTGCCATTTGCATCATCTTAGGTAACCGGCAGGTAAGATATCTATGTGGCGATCGATCGGGCTTTGATCAAGCAGATCCGGAATCTCGACGAATACGACCTTCGTCGCCTGATGATTTTCCTCAGAGGCCTTCTTGTTCAGCATGGAGACGAGGAACAACAGTCCCATAACCTGCAAAACAGCCCCGGTCACGTGAGCTACCGGCTTGAACCCGTGACTTGCGGAAAGCCCGGATGCACACGCTGTCCTCATGGGCCCTACTGGTACGCCTACTGGCGGGAGGGGGGAAGGGTGAAATCTCGATATATAGGTAAGCACCTTCCCGAACCAGAACGATCTGACTAGTCGTCAAATAGCTATTAATGATGGTCGTAAATGGGCATCGCGCGCTATCGAGGCAACTTCATGAAAGGGCGATAGTTAGTGCAACGGTATTAGTACATCCGAAGGGCGGTGACCATGAAGTGCGATACATGCAATGAAGCGGCGGTTTCGATCCGGATTCAATTGGCCCAGAGTGAATCGGTGACGTTTGCGTCGTGCGCCAAGTGCGACACGAAAAAGTGGATCTCAGATACAGGGGTCATATCCCTTGACCGGGTTCTCGAAGTAGCTGCAGGCTCACGCCTCAAGCAAGCGACAAACAACTATCCAGGAGGTGCCCGTTGAAAAGGTCACCCTTGGCATTGCTTACGGCAGCCGCGGTGCTTCTTGCGGTTCCGGGGATCTCCTCCGCGGCTAGCCCCGCCGTTGGAACCGCTACAACCAGCATCTCGATCCTTTCGCTTACTGCTTCCCGTAAGACGGTGAATCTGGGAGCTGGCACGGGTTTCGCCTCGACAGACCAAGTCAAGCAGAATCTAGGAGCTCTCGGCGCAAAGGCATCCATGAGTTTCACCGCAGCTCAGCTATTAGACGCAATTTCTACCCCGAAGATTTCGGTCGAAACCACAAGCGATAAGACTTCCGATGTCGCGGCCGATGGCACTTCACCTTTGCTCGACGTACCCACCGCGAGCGGGAGCTTGACGATTTCAGGCATGAGGGCCGACGTTGATAATGCGGTGCCGTCTGCGAAATCGACCTTGGGTCAGGTGACCTTGGACGCCAACGTTTTCGACGGCCTCGTCTTGATTCAAGGGATCAAGATGGCACTGACGAACGAATCAAACCCCACAGAGGCCAAGTCATTTCAGGGGGTTGAGATCTCGAATGTTGCTGTGTTACCACTTAGCGAAATCATCGACCGTGCGACGGATCTGTCAGCGGATGACCTGATCGATCTGGCGGCTGGATTCGGCGGCGATGCAACCGCAGACGAGCTAGCGGCGGTCAACGTGTCAAAGGCTTCGATGACATCGGTCGTGAATGCCCTTTCTCCAGGGCTGCTCGACACGAATTCCAGTGCTGAGTTGATGCTTGCCTGTGGGGCACCACTGCAACAGGTGATATGCGATCTGCCTGATGTGGCCACTGCCATAGCGGCGCTTCAAAGCGCTGTCGATACCCTGAAGACTGCGCTGGGTGCCCTTTCGCTAGTCAGCCTCAAGGACGTCATCGTTGGTACGCTGGCTACGGCAACCGACACCTCCTCTGCTTCCTCGGCGAATCTGAGTTGGGGCGCTGTGAAGGTTGCTGGGATCGAAGTGCCGGTTACTCCCGGCGACCTACAGGCGAGTGTTGCGTCGGTGAATGCCACACTGAGCCAATTGCAAACCTTGATGGGTACGTTGACTCAGGGTCTTGGTGGTTTGAAACTCGAGATTGCGCCCCCAACGACCAATGCAACACACGACCAAAGCGGCGCTTACTACCACGCCGTATCGTCCATAAAGCCTCTCGGTGTTGTTGTTTCGCTGCCTGCCGCAGCAGGGATCAAGTCACCGCTCGACGTCAAGGGGCAACTATTCACGGTGGCCGGAGACGCTGAGCATCGTCCTTCGATACTCGATGCTCCACCTAACCCGCCGCTTGCCAACACTGGCGCAAACGCTGGCTGGGTGTTAATGGGACTACTCATGATCGTAGGTGCATACAGATTGCGTCGCTGGTTAGGGGACGCCGCCTAGTCACCGCCTGTTCCTGGCTTTCAGGCGACGCAAAAGAACCGGCCCCCGAATCTTCGGGGGCCGGTTCGCTTTTGCCTGTAGCTTCTTAGCTGGCTCTGCGTCTCAAAAGGGCCTTGCGTTCGAGTTCGGTTAGCCCTCCCCATATGCCGTAGGACTCACGGGCATCGAGTGCGTATTCAAGACACTCCTTCTTCACGGGACACGTGCTGCAAACTGCTTTCGCCGAGTCCTCTCGATCATGCTTTTCCTTCACGGTTTCGGCATTTTCGGGGCCGAAGAAGATGATCGGATCCATCCCCTTACAGGCGGCTATGTCCTGCCATCTGGCCTCTGCGTCCAACGACGCCAGGTTCGAGGCGACAGTCTTGGTGGTTTTACTGGTCTTCTTTGAAGGATGTTCTTCTGTGCTCACTTGGTGCCTTCCCTTAGTTTTGCTCCTTACATCCAGAGTACAAACCCCGGAAATTTATTTGGGTTCGCCATACATCAAAAGCCAGCCGGATGCGCCTGGGGATCGCAGCAGCGTTTCCATGTTCATGTGTTCTTGTCGCCCTTCAAGGCCGTGTGGAAAATTATGGGTACCGAACGCCCAGTGACCCAGTGAAATGAAAGCAATCAATAAGTTTTCTCGATAAGGGGCTGGCTGTCAAGATGTAGGATGACATTTGTGGATCTCAGCCCCATTTTCAAGGCGTACGACGTGCGTGGAGTTTTTCCTGACCAGATAACGGAAGAGGCCTGTCGCCGGATCGGGGCGGCCTTCGGTTCTTTTGCCGCGGCATCAACCGTGATCGTTGGCCGGGACATGCGAGTGTCATCGCCAGCATTGTCTGCTGCCTTCATGGAAGGGCTCACGGTTTCTGGCGTGGATGTGCTTAATATCGGCCTCGTTTCGACCGATGCGCTGTATTTCGCCTCGGGACAGCAGATGCTTCCGGGGGCGATGTTCACTGCGTCTCACAACCCTGGCAATTACAACGGGATCAAATTTTGCCTGGCAGGTGCAGCCCCCGTAGGCGAGGAAACGGGGCTAACCGAGATCCGTCGCCTGGCTGAACGAGGGATGCCTGCACACGACACGCCCGGCGAGGTCCTTGCCGGTGATGTGGTCGATGATTTTGCCGAGCACGTCTTGGGGTTCATCGACTTAAGCCGCCTTCGACCTTTAAAGGTGGTGATCGATGCTGCCAACGGTATGGCCGGCATGATGGTTCCCCGAATATTCGACCAACTTGCCGTAGAGGTCATCCCTTTGTACTTCGAACTCGACGGAACCTTTCCCAATCATCCGGCCGACCCTATCAAGCCCGAAAACTTAGTCGACCTGATCGCGGCGGTTCGAAGGGAGGGTGCCGATATCGGTCTCGCGTTTGACGGCGATGCCGACAGGGTTTTTCTTATTGACGAAAATGGTGAGGTGGTTTCGGGGAGCCTAACCACTGCTCTAGTTGCGTCCCGCATCCTGGCGAGCGAGCCAGGTGCCAAGGTAGTTCACAACCTCATCTGTTCACGGATCGTGTCCGAAACTATCGTCGCGGCTGGAGGCGAACCCGTAAGGACCCGAGTCGGGCATTCATTCATCAAGCAGGTGATGGCTGAAACCAAGGCGGTTTTCGGGGGTGAACATTCGGGGCACTATTACTTCCGGGACAACTTCCGAGCCGACTCTGGAGTCATATGCGCGCTATTGGTTCTCGAGGCAATCTCGGTTGAGAGTCGAACGCTGAGCGACCTGTTGTTGCCGCTAAGAAAGTATTTCAATTCTGGCGAGATAAATACCAAGGTTGCAGATCAGAAGTCGAGCTTGAAAGCCCTGGCGGACATGTGCCACGACGGCGTGCAAGACTGGACCGACGGACTCACCGTTGACTATCCCAGTTGGTGGTTCAACGCTCGTGGCTCTAACACTGAGCCATTACTACGGCTGAACGTCGAAGCTGACAGCGACGAACTTTGCAAGCGAATGACGGAAGAACTCTTGACCAAGATAAGGAGCCAGAATTGATAGCGGTGAAAAAGGAACTGATCGAAATGTTGATATGCCCGAACTGTCGGGGCGAGATTGAATATCGCGAGTCACAGGACACTATCGCTTGTGTTGGTGAGTGTAAGTATGAGTATCCAGTAGTTGAGGGCATCCCTCACATGTTGATCGACGAGGCGCGCAAACCCCAGTGAGCACCGATTTCTTGGGCGTTGTCGAAGACTTCCCTCTTCAACTTCGAGCTGCATTCGAAATAGCCAGCGAGGTTGACGTTAGTGCTTCGACCACCGACGTAAGCTCGATAGCAGTTCTTGGGATGGGTGGCTCGGGTATTTCCGGCGACGTGCTCGCAAGCATGCTTTCAGGCTCTCAGCTATTTGTTGCGACGATTAAAGGCTATGACTTGCCTGGATGGGTCAGCGATAAAACGCTTGTGTTCGCAACGTCATACTCCGGTGACACCGAAGAGACTCTTGCTGTGTACGACCAAGCGAAACAGCGAGGTTCGCAGATCATTTCTATAACAACCGGCGGCACGCTAGGCGACCAACAAGGCGGGGTGCGCATCCCCGGTGGGCTTCAACCCCGAGCGGCGCTGGGTTATCTTGCTATCCCTTTGCTGGTTATCTGCTCGCGCATGGGGTTGGCTAAGTCCTTCGACGAAGACATCGAAGAGACCATCGAGTTGATGCAACAGCGATCCACTGAACTCAACCGCGACGTCGCTCGAAACCCCGCCATGCTATTGGCTGAGGCGCTGAAAGGAACCGTCCCCATCATCTATGGATCCGAGGGGCTGTCGGCACTGGCCGCTTACCGATGGAAGTGTCAGTTGAACGAGTGCGCCAAGGTGCCTGCCTACAACAATTCTTTTCCTGAACTGAATCACAACGAGATCGTCGGTTGGGCTGAACTGGCTAAGTTGACGGCCGAGGCTATGTCGCTGGTGGTGCTGCGCCACGAAGGTGAGCATGCGCGCATACAAAAGCGCATCGATGTGACCGTGCCTTTGATCGAAGATCACTTTAAAAGCGTGCATGCCTTGCATGCCGAGGGACGATCTGCGCTGGCCCGACTGTTCGACCTCATCTATCAGGGCGATTTTGTTGCCACCTATCTCGCTTTATCGCAAGGTGTTGATCCTGCCCCCGTCGAAGCTATCGTGACTTTGAAGCGCCGAATGTCTGAGTAGCTTCGTTCCGGTAGGATTTGGGTTTCCCCGAAGACCCCGCCGGAAGACCCAGAAGGAGCCAACAATGAGTAACTACGACGTCAAAGATTTAGAACTCGCGCCAGAAGGCAAGCGGCGGATCGAATGGGCCGAGGCCCAGATGCCAGTTTTGCGCCTCGTGCGCGAACGGTTCGAGAAGGAAATGCCTTTCGAGGGCATGCGCATCGCCGCCTGCCTTCACGTAACAACCGAGACTGCGAACCTAACGCGAACGCTTGTGGCGGGTGGTGCGGAAGTTGCACTATGCGCGTCTAATCCGCTTTCTACTCAAGACGAGATCGCCGCTTCACTTGTTAAGGATTATGCCCAGTCGGTATTCGCCGTTCGTGGCATCCACAATGAGGGTTACTACAAGCACATCACTCAAGCGATCGAAGCCAAGCCGCACCTTACTGTTGATGACGGTGCCGACTTGGTATCGACGCTGCATACCAAACACCGCGACTTGCTTCCTTCCGTTATCGGCGGAACCGAGGAAACAACGACAGGCGTACAGCGTCTGCGTGCCATGGCGCGCGACGGTGCCTTGATGTATCCCATCGTTGCGGTCAATGACGCCAAGACGAAGCACATGTTTGATAACCGCTACGGCACGGGACAATCTTCACTCGACGGAATCATCCGAGCCACCAACGTCCTGATCGCTGGCAAGACCGTTGTAGTTGCCGGTTACGGCATGTGTGGACGTGGAGTTGCATCGCGTGCGTCGGGGATGGGGGCCAATGTGATCGTTACTGAGATCGATCCATTGGTTGCGCTAGAAGCTGTCATGGACGGGTTCCGTGTGATGCCCATGGTTGAGGCCGCTCGGCTCGGGGACATATTCGTAACCGTGACTGGCGACCGCGACATCCTGGTCGACATGCACTTTTCTTCGATGAAGGACGGAGTCATCCTTGCAAACTCCGGTCACTTCGATCTCGAGATCGACGTCAAACACCTTCACTCTTCTTCCGAAAGTGTTCGCGAGGTTCGCAACAATGTTGAGGAATTCAGGCAGGCCGATGGGCGCCGTTTGTACTTGATCGCCGAGGGCCGTTTGGTGAACCTTGGTGCCGCCGAAGGACATCCAGCCTCGGTGATGGACATGTCGTTCGCTAACCAGGCCTTGGCTCTTGAGTGGTTGGTGAAGAACAAGGGCATCGAGGTTGACGTCTATGGAGTCCCCGCTGAAACCGATGCCGAGGTTGCTCGCCTTAAGCTGGCCGCACTTGGAGTCAACATCGATACGCTGACACCAGAGCAGGCGCTGTACATCTCGTCATGGGAGACCGGCACCTAGGAGGCGCGCCCCCAGAGGCGGGCAGAAATGTTGGGCGATTCAGCAGGATTTTCTGTTTTGGCGTCGAACTTATCAAGTGTGAGAAGAATCGTTGGTGTGCTCGTTGTTTGGTTGATGGTTGTCAGTGCTTCCGCGTTCGCGGCCCCCGGCGATATAAACACCTACGCAGGCGGGGGGCTTGGCCAAGGGAGCTCGACTGATGCGAGTCTCAATCGTCCCTCTGGCATCGCCTACGACCAGTTGGGCAACCTATTTGTAGCGGACACATATTCCCATCGGATCCGTAAGGTGTCCCGGTCTGGACTCATTACAACGGTTGCGGGAAATGGTGTGCCCGGGTTCACGGGCGACGGGGGCTTGGCTACATCCGCGAGCCTCAACACCCCCACCGGAATCGCAGTCGATAGCGCTGGCACACTTTACATATCTGATACCGGCAACCACCGTGTTCGCAGGGTCGCATTTGGCACGATCTCAACTTTTGCTGGTAATGGCGCCGCCGGATATTCTGGCGAAGGTTTGGCCATTATTGTCAGCCTCAATAGCCCGATCGGTCTAGCCGTTGACCCATCTAACAACCTTTACATAGCCGATTCAGGCAACAATCGGGTGCGTAAGGTCAGTGCATCGGGCTTCATCTCAACGTTGGCGGGCAACGGTACAGCGGGGTTTTCCGGTGATAGCTCTCTCGCAGTCATCGCGCAGTTGAATTCTCCGTCAGGGGTTGCCGCCGATGCGATGGGCAACGTCTTTATAGCAGACACCAATAACCATCGGGTCCGGCAAGTGACCGTTGGGTTAGTTATCACCACGATGGCTGGCAACGGGTTTGCTGGTTACTCCGGCGATGGTGGCCCGGCGGCCGCGGCGCAACTGAATTCTCCGTTTGGCTTGGCCGTAGATTCATTGGGAAGCGTCTACGTCGCTGATCGCGATAACCACCGAGTCAGGCAGCTGAAATTGTTTGTGGCTTTCAGTGCACCTCCTGTTAGGTCGTCGGCAGGTTATGTCGCTAACACTTTCGCTGGTAACGGTTCCGCGAGCTTTTCCGGTGATGGGGGTCCGGCAACACTTGCAGGATTGAGGTCGCCAAACTCTATCGCTGTTGACCCAACTGGCCTAATTGCTTTCTCCGATTCGGACAACTATCGGGTTCGGGGTGTCTCTCTGTCGGGAATCATCACAACCTTGGCGGGCAACGGGACGGCGACGTTCTTGGGCGACGGCGGTCCCGCCAATGCA
>JBDSRR010000210.1:0-2914 GCA_039929185.1 Actinomycetota bacterium | reverse complement strand
CTCTTGAGTCCTTGATAACGAATATCCGAGGGACGGAGGTCCTTTTGGATAATGCACACAAGCACGGCCGCAAAGTGTTGGTTGCATCAACTTCGGAGATCTATGGCAAGAGTCCCGATTTTCCCCTGCGCGAGGATGGAGATCGCGTGCTCGGATCGCCTCTAGTTGGGCGCTGGAGTTATTCCACGTCGAAGGCTGTCGACGAGATCCTTGCCTATACATATTGGAAGTCGAAGGGCCTGCCCACTGTGATAGCCCGACTGTTCAACACCGTTGGCCCGCGTCAATCTCCCGATTACGGGATGGTGCTGCCGCGATTCATCCAAGCGGCGCTTGCCGGAAACCCGATCCAAGTCCACGGCGACGGCACTCAAACACGGTGTTTCGCCTATGTGGGCGATGTGGTTCCTGCTCTTATCGACTTGATGGAGTGCGCCGATGCCGAAGGCGAGGCAGTGAACATCGGTTCGGAAGAAGAAACGACGATCCGCCATTTGGCAGATCTTGTAGTCGAGTTGACGGGCTCGAATTCGCCCGTTCGTTTGGTTCCTTACCAAGACGCGTACGAGCGCGACTTCGAAGACATGCCGCGCCGAGTGCCGAGCATCGAAAAGGCTGGCAGATTGATCGGTTTCAAGCCAAGCACCACCCTGCGCCAGATCATTTCTCATTTGATCGATTCAGTTACGTAATCGAGTCATGAGTTCCGAGATGCTCGACTACGTCGCTGCTTTCTGCATCGCATTGTTGACATCTCTCGGCGTTACACCAGTGGCGCGTAGGTTGGCTCTTCGGTTCAGCATCGTTGACGCTCCGACGGAGCGAAAACTGCATGTCGATCCGGTTCCGTATCTTGGTGGCGTTGCGATCGTTATTGCCTTCGTTGTCACGCTGACATTCGGCGCTTTCGTGCGCGGAGTCTCTGGGTCACATGTTCGCATCGCGGTCATCCTTGGTGGTGGGTTGTTGCTGGCGATCGTTGGGTTAGTGGACGACCTGAAAGTAGTGCCGGGATGGGTCAAAGTCCCGCTGGAACTGTTGTTGGGCGGTGCTTTGTTCGCCTCCGGGATACGGGCGGAACTTTTCGGTATCCCCGCACTCGATCTTGCAATCACTCTTGCATGGGTCATCGGAATCACTAACGCAGTCAACTACATGGACAACATGGACGGCCTGTCTGCAGGGGTCGCAAGCATCGCCGCGATCTATTTTGGAGTTTTGGCGGGCTTATCAGGGCAGTTCCTTGTTGCTAGTTTGTCCTTTGCCCTTGCAGGATGCGCGCTCGGGTTTCTGTGGCACAACCGTGCCCCAGCGAAGATCTTCATGGGAGACGCAGGGAGTCTTTTTCTGGGATTTTTACTGGCGGCACTTGGCCTGGAACTTAGTTTCGACAATATCGCCCGCGTAACCTTCTTCGTCCCCGTCGCGATAATGGCGGTGCCGATCCTAGATGCATTGATGGTTTCGATAAGCAGGGTCAAAAGCGGACTGTCGCCCATCCACCCAGGCAAGGATCACACCTCGCACAGATTGGTTGCGCTCGGCATACCATCGAGTGCAGCGGTTAGTCTTATCCACTTCGCTGCAATCACAAGTGGGTGGATCGGGGTTGTTATCGCATTCTCCCGCCCCCTCACGGCGTACATGTTGATGGCTTGGGTAGTGGTTGTTGCGACATTCATGGGAGCCCTTTTGTTAAGAGTAAAGATATGAGGACATGGATCCTCGATAGATATCAGGTGTATGGGCGAGTGGCCTTGATGGCTGCCATCTTCGTGTCACCTGTCATCTTCAACCGTAAGACGCAAGACGTGTTCAACCTTGTGAAATTCACGGTTCTAGTCGTGGCGACCTTGGTGGCATTGGCGCTTTACGTCATATGGGCTTCTGAGCGTGCGGTGTGGATGCCTCGTTTCAACTTGGGATGGTTCGCTGGAGCGTTTCTTGGTGCGTGTTTGCTAGCAACCGTTTTCTCGGCGAGTCCCATCCTGTCGTTGGTAGGGCTTTACCATCGTTATGGAGGATTCCTGCCTTTCCTGCTTTACGCCATCATGATGTTCGTCATCGTTGGCCTCTATTGGGAAAAACCCCAGGACCTGAAAGAGATCGCACGCGCGTCGGTTGCAGCATCGATGGTCCTTGCGGGATATGTGCTCATTCAGGCGGCGGGTGCCGATTGGATCCCGTGGAAGGATTCGACGGGGAATGCCCCCCCGTTTCCCGTCGGTACGATGGGCAACTCGAACTTCGCTGGTGGTTACTTAGGCATCGCCGTTCCTTTCGTTGCATATGTTGCGGCGGCGGCTAAGTCGTATGGGATGAGGACCGCGCTGTTCGTTTTCTTGGGTCTTGACCTTCTTGCGCTCTGGTTCACGCAAACGCGAGGAGGAATGATTGCCGCAGGGGCTGGGTTGTTGGCGATGGTCTTCTTGTATCGGGACAAGATTCCCCGGTGGTTTCGGATGAGCACCCTTGTCAGTGCCGTAGCCGCTGCTGTTTTGGCTGTGCTCATACTGTTTCATCCGGGAACTTCTCGGCCCATCGGTCCACTTGCTGACGTGGAAGCCTTTCGGACCGGCACTTTCAGTGTTCGCACCTATTACTGGGGGACGGCCCTTCGGATATTCAAGGACAACCCAATCGTCGGGACGGGGCTAGATGTTTACTATGCGAACTATCCGAAATACCGGTTGCCCCAAGACGGTGCGCAGCTGGGGCTCACGATCACTGACAAACCGCACAATATCTACGTTGAATATATGGCGAATGCTGGGGTACTTGGCGCGGGCGCTTACCTGATCTTAGTCGGGGCTGGTTTGCTGTACGGATATCGCGTCTCGAAAAAGCAAACGGAGACGAATCGTTTGCTCCTCGTGGCCTTTACTTCCGTGCTCGCTGGATATCTTGCTCAGGG
>JBDSRR010000209.1:0-3630 GCA_039929185.1 Actinomycetota bacterium | reverse complement strand
TCGAAGCTGCGGATCCCCGCGTTTCCCCTCAACCCAAGTACAAACAATTGGAAAGCCAGTAATCGGGTCCTCGCTCCGCGCCCCTTCTTGATCCGCCTCGCAGGTATACCCTTTCTGCGGCGTCTCCGTAGGGGCCGGCTTCGCCCCACGAGGCTCACCGGGCCCGCATGCAGAGCAAACAACGACAGCTGGACAAAGGACGATACATAAGACACGTGACGCACGCCCCATCATGCTCTAAATGTCCCTACTCTCGGCTCCGTATAACTCTTATATGACCAGACCGGGTTAACGTGATTTTCGGTCGGGTTATACGCTGCGGTCGATTTCACGCAACGACCGATATCCCCTGTGAACAGCAGTTTTTCTCCAGCCATCGAATCTTCTCCGCGATTAGCCCGCCTGTGGGTCAGTATAAGCGCGGTCCTCATTTGGGACCCCCTTTCTTGAACCCGTCCAAGGGACTCCGGACGCCAAAGCCTCCGCGATTAAGCACGTGGGTATAGATCTGCGTTGTTCGAACATCCCGGTGACCAAGAAGCTCCTGCAGGGTTCGGATGTCATAACCATCCTGCAATACGTGGGTCGCGAATGAGTGTCTCAGCACATGCGGGGTGACGTGCTTGGTCACGCTAGTTTGGCTCGCCGCAACTCGTACAGCTTTTTGAACCACCGACTCGTGAAGATGGTAGCGGTGTCGGACCCCAGTCTTGCGGTCTACGTAGTGTGAACTCGCAGGGAAAACCCACTGCCAGCCCCACTCACGATCGGCGTTTAAGTATTTGCGTGCCAACGCTCCCGGCATCGGTACGCGCCCGAGTCCTAGATGCAGATCAGTCGAATGCTGCATCCGAACGGTTCTCAAGTGTTGCTTCAATGGCTCTATGACAACGTCGGCAAGCATCGTCACTCGATCTTTGTTTCCCTTCCCGCTGCGAATGACGATCTCGCGTCCGTCGAAATCTATGTCCTTGACTCGAAGACTCAGTGCCTCCCCAATCCGCATCCCGGATCCGTAAAGCATCATGCACACCAGGTGTGGGAGCCCGTCTAGATGCGAGAAAACCTCTTGCGTCTCATCTCGCGATAGGGCAGTTACGACGAGCGTGGACCTCCTGGCTCGAACGACACCTTCGATCCGGTCCAGTGGCGCGCTCAATACTTTTTCGTAGAGGAAGAGCAAGGCAGATAATGCCTGGTTCTGAGTAGAAGCCGCTACATCGTGCCTCAATGCTAGGTCGGTAAGGAACTTATTGACGGTACCCTCTCGCAGGAAACGCGGATGCGTGCCCGGATTGGATTGGGCGTTGAACTCGACATATCTTCGGATCCAGTACACGTAAACCTTGATGGTCTTAGGACTGTAGTGAAGCGTTGACAAGACCTCTTGGGCTCTACGTAGAAGTCCCTCTTTGGTCGTCATGTCGTGAGGGCCAAGTGCCTTCCGCCCAGAAGGTGAGGTCCTTTTGTCATCGGGGAGCGATTCAGCAGGGGTAGCCATTGGTTACGTCTCCTTTCCGTTTCTTCGGACCACAACAACGGTAGACGCGGGGTATGACATTTTCGAAGTCCCCTGACCTTTAAGTCATCCAGCCGTTTTTTGCGGCGGATTTACAAAATGTTGGGGGCTGAGCGGACTGGGAGGGTGCGGATTGGTGTTTTTTTGTCACACCCATTGAGTACGATGCTTGGATGGTGCAATCACAGCGGATCTGGGTCGAGGCGTGGAGCCCTGAATATGGGGCCTCCTACGAGGTCGCGAACGGTTTGGCCGAGACCGATGAAGAGGTCGCCCCCTTCGTTGAGGCTGACCACGAACATTGGGCCCCCATCCGCCCGTCAGCCGTAGCCTGGCGAACCACCGCCTTCCTCGATGGCGTTAGTCGGGTTGATGCCCGCGCTTTTTTGGACGCAGGACCGTTGACCGTGCCTGGTCTTTGCGGTTCTGTGGGCATCGGTGCCACGATCTGCGACACAAAGGCGACATTCGGGCCAACGTTGGTTCGCCGTGCAGTAGTTTTCGGCTCTGGTGCGACCGCTTCGATGCCGGTCGTTTCCCCTGCCCTTGTTTACGACAGTCGGTCAGTGCCAGGCGCCCGCCCGGAAGATCTTCGCCAAGGGCTTGAGTCTTTGCGGGCGACACTCGAGGTCGAACTGGCGCAAGACCTTGCTCGGCAGGGGCTTCTAGTGATCGCCGACGGACCTTTGGGCGTGCTCGATCCTTTAGATGTCGTTGGTTTCATCAAGAGTCACCAAAAGGCGTATCTCACCCCAGATCTAGAACCGGTGGTAAGGGCGCTTCGAGCGGGGGAGCGAACTCCGCTATTTCAATTCGGTGTCATCAGGCCCCGGTACTCTTGGTATCTGCGACTCGAAGAGGGCGAGCAGCAACATCCCTGGGCCGCTGTGGCGCGATGCGAAGTTTCCTCTACCGTTGGCTTGGATCGAGCGATGCAGCTTGCCGATCTGGTCACTCATCATCTTCCCCGTTTCGCGTCCAAAGGGTTCTGGGACACCAGAGCACCGCAGAATCTGGTCCCCATAGCCACGCTTGAACGACATCTTTGGCGACTGCTCGGCGACCGTGAACTTGTCTATCGAAAAATTCGCTCGGCATTACTAAACGCAGGGAGGCATGCGATTGTCTAATGAATCTGATGAAGAAGAGCGCGTTGGAAGAGTCCTAGGGCTCGAACCTGCTACGAGTTCGGAATTTCGTGTTGTGCTCGATGCTGATAACTACCTTCAACTCGACGACTTGGTGATGCTGCGAACACAGGTCCCCAAGGCTGGAGAGATTCACATATATGGCTTGGTCACCGAGGTGGCGTCGAAGTTCGAGGGAGCCCGCTTCGAGTCCGACATGGTCCTTATCGCTGAGGAGGGTTCGATGCCAGCAGAACTGGCGCGGTCCGCATCGATACAGACAACCCGTGTCGACCCTGAGATCTGGGTTGCTCCTGATCCTGGCGAGCCGGTTTTTCGGGCTTCGGGGGCCGAGCGCGATAAGGCTTTGTATGCCGATCAGATGGAAAGGAAACTGCCCGTTGGGTTTGCTCGTGACGGTTTGCCCATCTGGGTTGACCTTGACTTCTTTGATGGCACCAAGGGTGGACATGTTTCGATCTCGGGAATCTCGGGCGTGGCTACAAAAACATCATTCGCCCTCGCCTTCTTGCGTTCGTTGACTGCTCATCCTGACACGGTTGGCAAGGCCGCTTCGAATCTAAGAGTCCTCATATTCAACGTCAAGCAGGAAGATCTTTTGTGGCTCGACAAACCCAATAGGAAACTCGACGATGAAGCGAAGCAGCAGTGGGCGCAACTTGGCATCGCGGCCGAGCCCTTTCCTTCGGTCTCTTTTTGGGCGCCACCTCGCCACGCGACTGAACTGATCCCCGACACCGACTCGCGGATCGAAGGGGTCACCGCCTTTTCCTGGACTCCGCGTGAATTCATCGAAAAGGGTTTGCTCAAGTTTCTCTTCGCCGAGAGTGGCGATTTTCGCAATCAACTGACGTTCGTTGAAGAGCGAGTGCGATCCCAATTGATCCGCCTTGCACAAGACGTGCCCGACGAGCCGGGCGCGCTCAATATCGAGGGCCGTGTCATCCGTTCTCTTGAAGACCT
>JBDSRR010000208.1:0-2030 GCA_039929185.1 Actinomycetota bacterium | reverse complement strand
TGCAAGACGTGGCTCTGCCAGAGTCGATACAACGGGGAGACATCGTGGCGATCCCCGCCACCGGTGCCTACGGGTATTCGATGGCATCGAACTACAACAAACAGCCTCGTCCGGCAGTCGTTTTAGTCAAGGAGGGTAAGTCAAGGGTAATCGTGCGGCGCGAGTCGTTCGACGATCTGACCAGACTGGATGTTAAAGCCTAACTTGAACGCTTCCGGGGATGTCCTTAACAAGTACCCACGCAACAAGATGGCCGCCGGAAGAAACAGCGTAGTTGCCCGGATTCAATGCCCAAACCGTGGCATGACCATTGGCCTTCACCCGAACATCCAGGCCCGCGACGTTTAGGATCGTCTGCGCGCTTTCCTTCACATGGGGCACTTGAATAGTTATCTTGCACCCGTGGGTGCGGAACCAACGAGTCAACACATGGCGCATGCGCCCGAGTCCTTTGTTGGGTCTGCTCACAAAACATGCCTGTGCTGCGAACGATTCACCGACTTCGAACATGGCCTTGGGAACGGCGGCATCGAATACATCTCCATCGAGCTCACCGGACCCATCGGTTGTCGCAACACCTTGATAGCCCACAACATGCTCATCAGAATCGAAACGTATCTGGTGACGTCGCAGTGTCTCGGTCTTACAAAGACGAAGCGGGGCTAAAGGTTCCTGAGAGCGCCCTCGATCGTCATGTTCGAGAAGGACAGTCTCGGATCTGTTCCCATCGAATTCACCTGTCGTTGAACGGTGATAACGGATGACTCTTCGATATTTGTCGTAAACGATGTTGTCGACGACATGAACCTGTTTGGTGCCGTCTACTGCCAGATTCTCCTCTCGGTAAGACGACATCGCGCCCTGACTGTCGTATGTCATGTCCATCCTGGTCATGTCTATGAGTTCATCGTCCCAATCTGAAGAATCAAGCAGTAACGGTATGTCGACAACCAGATCTTCTTGGATCACGCGTGCACGGATGGTGCGCGTCGTTCCGTCGACAAGTTCGAGCGTGTCTCGATAAGCGTTGATCCGCCCCATCACATCGAACGTAAGCTCATCTCTGGTCGTTTTGACCCCAGGGCTGCTCGGTTTTGTAAGTAGGGGGCCACCAGAGGGTGGCTGGCTCGAGCGCATCACGGCAAGGGCAAGGCCCCCAAGCAACGCAAGAACTCCGATGCCGATGATCACCGCCGAGTTGCTAGGAGTATCAGTTTCAGATGAAGGGGAACCCGGTTCGTCAGTAGCAAATTCAATACCTATCGAATCGCAAACCTCTCCGACTTTAGTGCCCGCCCTCGGGGCAACGTCTGGGAACTTGTCGTCGTCTGAATAAAACGTCGTTTTCGCATGTTCGAGAGCCACAGTGAATCGCGGACTGACCTCAGACCAGACCCCATCGTCGTAAACGAACTCAAGCTTGCCCCAGAGCACGTCCCCATTGGTAGAGAAAACCAATAACCTGTTGGAGCCCCGGAATGGATAAGGTCCCGTCTGATCATTCCCTTTACCGACGCTACTCATTGCGGTGAAGATCGATGCTGGGGTGCCCTGTGCCGCCGCGCCAGCAGCGAAGTTTTGCCTTGTCACTAATACGATCTGATCGCCATCGCGACCGGTTTTAGGATGGGGGCCGATGGCCTTCGTCACGTCCATCAGATCGGCGAATGCCGGCACGTCAACAGTAGAGGTGGCCAAACACGGCAATGACGTAAGAGACGGCGGGGGCGGTGGATCTTCGGGCAGCCGTTGATCACCCGATGCCCAAGTGACCAGCATGGGGGGCATGCACGCATCCTGGTCGCATACCCCGACTCGGCTACGACCCACCTTGGGGCTTGAAAAACGAAAGATGGCCACGCCAGCGGCATCCGTGGCCGTTGGAAAACGCCGGAGCGGCGACGGTCCATCCTGCAGAAACACAACCTGATGATCCGAAAGCGGCGAGTCCCCATCGGCGAAGCAAGCGCGTATCTCAACCACCTCGCCAGGGATGGCGCGAATATCGGTTGGTCCGGTGCAAGTCGAAG
>JBDSRR010000207.1:0-1688 GCA_039929185.1 Actinomycetota bacterium | reverse complement strand
CCGAGATCGCCTCGGTGGGTTTGACCGAGCAACAAGCCAAAGATGCTGGTCACGAAACAAGGACTGCCAAGTTTCCGTGGGCCGCCTCAGGCAAGGCGACGATACTTGGCGAGACCGCAGGCTTCGTGAAGGTCGTTGCCAGCAAGGACGGCCCCGTTCTCGGAGTACACATGGTCGGCCCCCACGTCACGGAACTCATCGCCGAAGCCCAAATGATCACGAACTGGGACGCCTACCCCGAAGATGTTGCGACGCTCTTCCATCCGCACCCGACACTATCTGAGGCATTGGGTGAGTCCATGCTGCACCTAGCCGGAAAGCAACTTCACGGCGCCTGACGCAGCGACGCGATGTTCAGTTTTAGTTGTGCATAGAAGGACGCGTGACTCTTAGACTCTGGGTCAAATGCGGTTGGTAAGTAATCTTGAAGGTACGACGAAGGCAACATCCATTTGAATTCGGAATGTTCGTGGCTGAGTTGCACTTCTCCTTCTTCTGACGAAGCGATGAAAGTTGCATGGAATGCGTCTCGCCCGCTTTGCAGGATGTAGCTCCAGACCCTTAGCAGCTTCGGATCTTTCACGGTCAATCCCGTTTCCTCTTGGGTCTCGCGAATAACGGCGTCTGTTGGATCCTCTGTTTTATCTACGAGTCCGCCCGGTAAATACCAGATCCCGTTCGGGCGCTTAAGAAGCAGGATGTCCTCACCGCGCATGACGAAAAGGTCAACCGTCAAGCCGTAGTGCTTCAGCAGATGTAAGTCATGTTTTCGCTCTCGAAATGTGCGATACGAATCAGCCAGAGAATCGAGGCCGGATCCGAGCCAGGCTGCCGGGCTGTCCCATGAGGCGTACACCAGGTTGAGGGATCCGTCGAGGACCTTGGCGTCGATCAGTTCCAGATCCTCCCGGTCTAAGAGCGTTCGCGCTACTTCCTCAGGTTGTTGGCCTTCCTCAAGAACCTGGTGATGTGCCTCGACTTGCTTGGCTTGTTGGGCAAGAACCCACACTTTGATCTGCATTGGGTCAGACTATCCCCATGGGGTATGACATTTTCAGGGATCAGTTGCCCGATCCCTATCCAGACGAGACCGAAGAGTGGATGAGCGCTCTCAACGATGTGATCGCGGTCCACGGTAAGGCCAGGGCCCGTCACCTTCTCACTCGTCTCATGCACGCTGCCCGTGAGCGCCAGATCGGCCTTCCGTCGATGGTGCAGACCGACTATGTCAACACGATCTCACCCGAGCAAGAGCCCTACTATCCCGGAAACGAAGATGTTGAATTTCGCATCCGACAGTTGATCCGCTGGAACGCTGCAGTGATGGTCCTGCGTGCGAACAAACTGTTCGCCGGAATCGGTGGGCACTTAGCCACCTATGCCTCGGCCGCTGGGCTTTACGAGGTGGGCTTCAACCACTTCTTCCGAGGCAAAGATCATCCGGGAGGCGGAGACCAGGTTTACTTCCAAGGACATGCCGCTCCCGGTATCTACGCTCGGGCCTTCTTGGAAGGACGCATCAACGAACAGCAACTCGATCATTTCCGGCGAGAGGCCACTTGGGATGGTGGACTCTCTTCGTATCCCCATCCGCGCCTTATGCCTGACTTCTGGGAATTCCCAACGGTGTCGATGGGTTTGGCTGCGTTGAATGCCATCTATCAGGCCCGCTTTAACCGGTACCTCGA
>JBDSRR010000206.1:0-20401 GCA_039929185.1 Actinomycetota bacterium | reverse complement strand
GTGGGACCGGAGGCCGAGTTGACGAGTCGTCTGGCCCCCAAAAGGGTCTCCTTGGTTGCCTCAGTCGTAACCGAAGCGGAATTGCTAGTCGCGCCTCTTCGCACGGGCGACCCGGTTTCGATCGCCGTCGTAAGGTCCCTTCTGGACGGCCCGGCAGGTTTTTCCGTGGTCGAAGTACTTTCACCTTGACGATCAACCTGTTCAAGATAGGCCAGCGGTAAGGAGCGGCTAGGGACTGGTCGGGTAGGCTTAAACGAGGTCCTTTGGCGTGTCTAGGTCTCTCCGCCTATAATCCGGGGCGTATCTAGTCGTTCGAAAAGGACATATGAGCCAGCAGACCATCGGTCAGCGTCTTCGCGACGCGCGAGAATCGATTCCCACTTCCCTATATCAGGCCTCACGTGAGACTCGCATACGAGTTGACTTCATCGAGGCGTTGGAGGCTGACAACTTTCGGTTTGTCTCCGGGGGGACGTATGTAAAAGGGATGCTCAAAGCGTACGGCAAGTGGCTGGGGCTCGATGATGAACTACTCGGCGAAGAGTTCGAATCACTCGACGGTGTTGCCCGTCAGATGCCAGTTAGCCAGGTTCTTAAGGAGCCAGCCCAGGCCGCACCCCGATCAAGGACCCCGCATTGGATCATGGCGGCGGGGGTAGGGGCTTCATCACTATTGCTCATTTCCTTGGTTGGGTTGATGAAACCGGTATCTCGGGTCGCCGCCCCTCCATCTTCTCCCTCGGCATCCTTATCGTCTTCGTCGTCGGTTCCCGCTCCTATCGCCGAGGCCATCCCATCGGGAGTGAATCTCACGATTACGGTCATCGGTAAGAGCAGTTGGGTTCTCATCAAAGCAGATGATGCGGTGAGTCCGACATTTGAAGGCAAGCTTTTCAGTGGCGAGTCCAGAAGTTTTCAAGCATCCGACAGGCTGGAAGTGACCATCGGCGACTTACCTCAAGTAAGGATCACTCTCAACGGAAGAGATTTGGGAACTCCGCCTGGTCATCCCGGCCAGATAGGTAAATTCGACTTTACGCCCGTGTTCAGCTCCTTTGCCCGGGGCTAAGACTCGGATCGCTTCGGCCCCGGCAGGCTGGGCCAACCGCATCACGGTGATTCGCGTTTTATTGGTTCCGCTGTTTGTTTACTTGATGTATTCCAGTGCTCCGGGGGCCGCGGCGGCGGTATTTACCCTTGCTGCGCTTACCGATTGGCTTGATGGCTACCTTGCGCGCGCATCTGCCGATGTCACGCGTTTTGGTCAATTCATGGATCCATTGGCAGACAAGCTACTTATTGGGGCGGCTTTGGTTGCCCTCGTGCAGCTGTATAGATTTCCCTTGTGGGCGGCTGTCGTCATCGCGGTCCGCGAGCTCGTTGTCTCGCTGTTTCGTTCGGTGAAACTTAGGGGGGGCTACTCCATCCCAGCGTCTTCTTCGGGCAAGATCAAGACTGCTATTCAAGTGCCCATGGTTCTTGTTTGGCTGCTCCCTCGGTCGGGGATCATCCAAACTGCTCAGGACATTGCTGTCTATCTCGTTGTTGCGCTCACCCTGTGGTCAGGCTTTCGAGTCATGACTCGCGTTCGATGAAGGCACAGATAGTCGCAGTTGGTACTGAACTGTTGCTTGGGCAGATAGCAAACACCAATGCGCAACACATATCTCAGTACCTGTCGTCAGTTGGCGTTGATGTGATGTTTCATCTGACAGTTGGCGACAACGAAGCGCGCATCGCCGAAGTCATCACGCGGGGACTAGTCGAAAACGATGTGGTGATCATTACGGGAGGGCTCGGGCCCACTCACGATGACCTGACGCGCGAGGCCATCGCATCCGCCACAGGCAAGGCCTTACTCCGAGATGCTGAACTGGAAACATGGCTGCGTGATCGGTTCGCCTCCATGGGTCGTCGTATGCCTGCGTCGAATCTTCGTCAGGCCGACGTACCCGAAGGAGCAGAGTCGCTTCCGAACCCCATCGGAACAGCCCCAGGAATCATGTTGGAACACGAAGGCAAGTTGATCTTCGCCGTACCGGGAGTGCCATCTGAGATGCATCTGATGATGAAACAGCAGGTACTGCCCCGACTGGGCGCAACATCCGATGAAGTGATCGTGTCAAGGGTATTGAAAGCGACCGGACTCGGAGAGTCCGATCTCGCGCAGCGAATCGAACCAATAATCAGGTCCCTAGACGAAACAACCGGCGCGACGATCGCGCTTCTGGCCTCTTTCGGCGAAGTTAAGATCCGTATCACCGCCAAAGGAAGGGTTGAGGCGGCTGAGGCGTTGATAACCCCGGTGGAGGCAGAATTGCGTTCGGTCTTGGGCGAGGCGGTTTTTGGGGCGGACGACGACACCTTAGAGTCGGTCGTTGTGGGTGGGTTGAAGAAACGAAACCTTACGATCGCGATCGCCGAATCGTTCACAGGCGGGTTGGTGACCTCTCGTTTGGTCGAGGTCCCCGGAGTTTCTGCACACCTGCTTGCCGGATACGTCGCCTACTCCAATGAGGCAAAGGTCCGTGACCTCGGGGTGCCGCAAGGCTTGATCCAACAGCATGGAGCGGTTTCTGGCGAGGTTGCACTTGCTATGGCTGAAGGCGTCCGCATTAATGCGGGGGCCGACATCGGTCTTTCGACTACGGGCGAGGCAGGTCCGTCGGCTAAGGAGGCTCAAGTGGGCACGATATTCCTGGGTCTCGCCTGGGATTCTGGCTCCAACTCCGTCAGGGCACAAGCGCCAGGCGGGCGTAAGGCGGTGCGGTTGTGGGGTGCCCAGGCTGCTCTAAACATGCTTCGTCTGTTGCTAGAGGGGGGCCTTGAATAAGATATGAATAAAAAAGGGTTGGCGATCCGAATATGGACCGCCAACCCTTAAATAGTTAGAGCAGGTTTAGAACAGGCCTGCTGAATGCGTGCTGACGTAGTAATCGTCGCCAGCAAAGGTTTCACTTGCGTTAGTGGTGATCGAGTAAGGCTGGTCGAGTGCGATCAACCACCCAACGGCAACTATCGAGTATGTTCCACCTTCGGCTGTGAACGTGAAGGTTTCAGTTGCTCCCGTACCGCCAGCGGACCTTGTTACGTCTCCCACGAAAGAAGGACCGGAACCTTGGAACGCGTACAGGTCGATGTCTTGTTCAGGACCTGTTGGCGTGTACGTGAGAGTGACGGTCACTGACTGGCCTGCAGTCGTGCTGATGGAATACACCTCGCACTCGCTGAGTCCAGTGGGTGCACTAGGTCCAAAGACTCCTTGGCCTGTGCCTGGATCAACGCTGGTCGGGTGCAGTTGCGAGATGCCACCAAAGGAGTCACCCTTTTCGCTCCAAAGGTCCCGCATCCCATTGGCGAACGTTTCCACGTAGACCAAGTTGGGGTCGGGGTTGGGGCGTCCAGGAAGTGTGCCAGCCGCAGCATGAGCCGGGCCGGCGGCGAATGATGCCGCATCCAGGATCCCGTAGCCTTCGAAGGTTGGGGGAGTATTGGTGTCTCTTGCCAGGTACTTCAGCAAAGTTTCTATGTAGGCGGGCGAAGAGTCCTGCCCGTTGGCAACTGCGATACTCATCAGTTTGGCGGCCATACCGGCAACAAGCGGGGCCGAAAAGGATGTGCCCGAGATGTTTACATAGGCAGTGTTAGAGGTTTTTGATGCAAGCCGCTGCGTGAAGGCGGCGGCCACTTCGGGGTCGGTTGTGATGCTGTAAGGGGTGGCCGTTCCACCCGATCCGCCGATCGAGAAGGCACTGTTGTTGGAGTAAGGGTTCGCCCATCCGGGATCGCCTGGGACCCCGGCATTGAGGAAGCCGTTGCCATTCGAGACGATGACAAGTACGCCCTTGCTTCGGGCATATGTGATTGCCTCGTCGACGTCAATGAAGAATGAAGGAACGGGCAGGACCCCCTGTATCGTTACTCCTATCGAGATGCTAACAACATCAGCCTTGACAGAATCGACGGCCCATTTCACGGCCTCGAACAGGTCCCCGTTGATAGCCCCAGCACTACTTCCGACTTTGGCGACGGCAAGCTTGAAGCCGGGCGCGAACGACGGCTGCTTGAAGGTTGGTCCGACTGCGTTGAGGCCAACGGCTGCTGATGCCGTGGCCGTTCCGTGGCCATGTCCGTCGAATGGGTCGGCAACCCGAGGGTCCCATGTCTGGCCGGGCGTGGGCAACAGGGCCGGAGTTGTGTCGCTTGAGAAGTCCCACCAACCGACGAACTGATCCGTCGTCGAAGTGGCGCCGCCGTAATTGAACTCCTGGTGAGTGGCACGAACACCAGTGTCAACCAGGGCTACGATTATTTCGTTTCCGCCGGTGTTGTTTGTTGCCTGAGCGGGTATCGATGCTACGGCACCTACGGCTAAAGCCGCAGAAACCATCAATGATCTGACCTTCAAGTTGTTCTCCTTTGTCGAATCGGCTAACAGTTGGGGTTCTAGAGCTGATCTGCTGTCCGGAAGTGCACCGAATCGAGAAGCGTGCGCTCTGTACCCACTCCGCCCGATCCGACTCGATAAACGTCAGCCGAAAGCACGCCACTGGCATTCGCCTCTGGAATGTTGACGTAGGCGCTATCGGAAGTTCCTCCCAGCCCAGTATCTGGGTTCGTTGGTGTGTACACGAGAGCCACCTCTGTGTCCACAAACCCAAGACCGTTCAAGACTGCAACCAGGGTTTCGGGACCGAGGTCCGTGACGAAACGCACCGTTACCTGATTTGCACCAGGGGCCAGGCGACGATTGTCGCCAGTTGTAACGTCGCCCTCGGTTATTTTATCAGCCAGGCAAGTAAGCGCATTAGCATTGATAGACGAGGCATTGACGAATAGAGGGCCAACAGGGACGCGTGCACGGCTGAATATGACGGTTTGGTCGTCGCAGGCGTTGTCCGTTGCCTGGGCGGCAACTGTTACTAAACTCGATACAGCCAGGGCCCCCGCTAGGGCCAGGCGTGACATTTTTCGCATTTCAGCTCTCCTTTTGAGAATGGACGTCTTCAAATGAGAGTATTCGCCGCGGATGCCCCAAAGTCCTGCCTGGAGTGCGAAGTTTTTTGCGAGTTTCACATCTGGCCCAATCTCTGGTCCAATGTCTGGCCCACTGAAAGGAGTGGCCTCTGCGACTCTTTACTGCCATCGAAGTACCCGAAAGTCACAAAGATTCGATCGAAATTGCCATCCAGCCCCTAAGAGATGATTTGACGTCAGCCCGATGGGTGCCACGTGAGAACTGGCACGTGACGGTCAAGTTCATTGGCGAAACTCAGGACGCGGGTGAAGTTGTGCGAGCAACGGAACTGGTGGCTTCGTCTTGCCGAACCGGGTTGCTGACTTTGGCCTCCATTGGTGCTTTTCCTTCGTTCAAGCGTGCGAAGGTCCTGTGGCTTGGTATCTCAGATGACGATCAAGCCGTTGCGAATCTGGCTGCGTCGCCGGATTATCGGCCCCATCTCACGCTGGCTCGCCTAAAGGACACTTCTTTGCGAGATCACGTGGCAAGGCACGAACCGTACGAGATCGACCCCAGACCCTTCGTGGTTAAAGAGTTAGTCCTGTTTCAAAGTCACCTTTCTAAGAAGGGCTCCACTTATGAAGTCTTGGAACGGTTCCCCCTCTTGGATTCATAAACTACAATTAAGTAGTTCGGCCGAGAAAAATATTTCTCAAAGATTCTTGTATCGAACATACGTTCGGCATACGATTCTGTCATACCCCTAGGTTACTGTGCAAACACAGCGGCCCAACAAGGGGTTTCAGCATCGACTATGGAGGATGGAAAATGGCTACAGAGCGAGTTGTTCGTGAACCAGTTCGTGAAACCCAGGGAACAGAGCGTGAAAAAGCACTAGAAATGGCCGTCGCTCAGATCGAGAAGCAGTTTGGGCGGGGCTCGATCATGAAATTGGGCGAAACGGGAACCGTAACCATCGATGTCATTCCAACTGGTTCACTCGGGCTCGATGTCGCTCTTGGTATCGGGGGCCTTCCTCGTGGCCGGATCATCGAGATATTCGGGCCGGAATCGAGCGGGAAGTGCCTGACTGCAGGTACTTACATGTGGACGGATCGTGGTCTAGAGACTGTTGAAGAGGTATTCAGCCGGTGCGATCAGCCAGCGAGCTGCACTTCTCGGGTGACCGACGTCACTTCTTACGGGATCAGGGCGGTCAACGAGCGTGGCGACCTCGAGCAGATAGAGGCATTGACTCACAACAACTTGAAGTCTGTGCGTCGCATCACGCTGCGATCCGGCCGAAACGTCGAAGTTACCGAGAACCATCCACTGCGCGTCGTTGACGAGAATGGGTTCATCGTTTGGAGAGAAGCTGGAGAGATCAAAGTCGGCGACACGATGGTCTCAGCGTTGTTCGGAGCGGTCGAAGCGGCATCCGGCGACGGTCTGAGTGAAGACGAAGCCGTGTTCATCGGCTACCTGGTCGCTGAAGGATCCCTTTCGGTCAAAAACGGTATTCGGTTCACTAATTGGGATATCGAGGTCGGGGCCGAATTTACGCGTCTCGCCGAGTCGTTGTTCAGTGCGAATGTGAAGAACTACGACAACAAGGAGTATGCGATCTACGACACCGCGCTTCGTGCTGAGGTGGCCGAGCGTTATGGCCTTGAGTTCGTCAGGGCCGCTGGCAAAAAGGTTCCGCATTGTGTCAGGACGGCAGGTCATAAGATGCAACGCGCCTTCCTGTCGGCTTTGTTCGAAGGCGATGGCTGGATCGACAAATCCTCAACGGTCGGCCTAGGGACAGCTTCAGAGCAGCTCGCTAGCGAGGTCCAACTGATCCTGTACGGCTTGGGAATCCCCGCGACAGTGTCGTCGACGTTTAACAAGAAGTACGAGCGCGACTATTGGACTGTAACGATCAATCCAGCAGTAGCACATCGATTCCTGGATGAGATCGGTTTCCGCTCCGAGCGCAGAGCCGCTCAAGTTGCAGCGAACTTCAAACGATCATCAAGGGATCCGCAGTTCGAGAACATCCCGAATGTAAGCAAACTGTTGGTTGCGCTACGCGACGACCTGCGTGGCAACCGCGAGTTCGATCGCATCGCAGGAGATATGTTCCGCAAGGACTTAGACCTGCATTGCTCGCGGTCACGGCTCCAACGGATAGTCGAATGGGCCGAGCAGTCGGGCTCGCTGACTCCTACAGGACGGTCCATAGTCGCCTACCTTCGTGATTTGGCCCAGAGCCGCTACACCTATGAAATGGTCGATGCCATCGATGATGCAGGAAAGCAGCCGACCTTCGACGTCGTTCTTCCCGAAACTCACAGCTTCGTTGCAAACGGCATCTTGTCGCACAACACCTCCCTGTGCCTGCATGTAATAGCTGAGGCTCAAAAACTTGGAGGAATCGCGGCCTTCGTGGACGCGGAGCACGCCTTGGACGTCGTCTACGCCCGGAACTTGGGTGTCAATGTCGATGAGTTGTTGGTGTCACAGCCCGACACAGGGGAGCAGGCTCTTGAGATAACCGACATGCTCGTTCGCTCTGGTGCCATCGATGTGATCGTGATCGACTCAGTGGCCGCACTGGTGCCCCGGGCTGAGATCGAAGGCGAAATGGGTGACACTCACATGGGACTGCAGGCCCGCTTGATGAGCCAAGCCCTAAGGAAATTGGCAGGAAACATGAGCCGTTCCAACACCATGATCATCTTCATCAACCAACTTCGCGAAAAAATAGGCGTAATGTTTGGCAGCCCAGAAACCACCCCTGGTGGTCGTGCGCTCAAGTTCTATTCCTCGGTTCGGCTCGATATTCGTAAGATCGAGAACCTGAAGGATGGCCAAGAAGTGGTTGGGTCTCGCGTCCGGGTCAAGGTCGTGAAATCGAAAGTGGCCGCTCCGTTTCGTCAGACGGAATTCGATATCCAGTATGGGCACGGAATCTCGAAGGAAGGTTCGCTGCTGGACACGGCGGTCGACTTGGGGATCGTCGCCAAGTCCGGGTCTTGGTACTTGTTCGACGGCGATCAAGTGGGCCAGGGCCGCGAGAACTCCAAGGCGTTCCTGTCGGAGCACACTGATGTTTTCGCCGAGATAGAAGGCCGGGTCAAGTTGGCAATGGGGCTGGTACCAGCGCAGGCACCAGCGGATGCCGGTGAAACCACACCTGACGAAGACCTAATCGTTCCCTCGTGAAGGTTGACCTCGATAGCGACTATGAGAAGGCCAGGAGCCGGGCTTTGCGGCTGCTAACGGTTCGTGGGCGAAGCCGCGAGGAACTAAGGGGCCGACTCATGGCGGCCGGGTTCAGCGACTTGATATCCGAGCAGGTCGCTTCGCGGCTTGCGGATGTGGGTTTGATCGATGACCACGCTTTTGCCAAGGATCTAGTTGAGAGGGGACGACTGAAGGGTCTCGCAAGCTCAGCGGTTCGGCGCGACCTTCTGGTAAAGAAGGTCCCTTCCGAGGTGATTGAGTCTGTCTTGGCAGGATATGGAAGCCAGGACAAGGCTCGGGCCCTCGAAATTGCCGCTCGAAAGGTCAAGAGTCTTGAGCACCTTGACCCTAGCGTTGCTTATCGTAGGCTGTCTGGGTTTCTTGGTAGTAGAGGGTTCGATGCCGAAATCGTGAGTGAGACATGTCGCCAGACACTGGCGGGGGACTTGAGTGTGCCCGAGTGTGCCGAGTGTGATTGACCCGCGTCCCTAGCAAGTCTAAGATTAGCGTGCACGGCCTGATGGAGGCCCCGAATAAACTAACAACGGCAAACCAACAGATACGTCCAAACCCGCCCGCTGTCTAGATAAAGGGAACACGGTTGATGTCGAAAACCAGACACATAAGGGAGTAGCTAAAACCCCCTGCCTGGCTTCGTCTACAACTTCATAAGCCTTCTCCCGGTCGAGCCTCCGTCTTACTAATAGAGAGGTGGCCCGAAGTGGACGTCATCGTACCGATAATCGCAGTAGCCGTGATCCTCAGCCTTCTGATTGGAACCGGCGTGGGGGTATTTGTCGCGAATCGTGTTGCCACAACAAAGGCAACCGCGGCAACACTTCGAGCCCAGGAAGTGATTGCAGATGCGCAGCACCAAGCCGAAGCGGCCAAGCGAGAGGCAATGGTCGAGGCGAAAGCTGAGTCGATCACAGTGCGCGAGGAAGCCGAACGCGAGGCGAGGCAGCGTTTCGGCGAGGTTGAAAAAAAAGAAGAGCGTTTGTCTCAGCGCGAGGCGACGCTTGAATCAACTGCTAACCGCTTAGAACAGAAGGAACGCTCAGTTGCAAGCCGCGAGGCGGACGTAGGTCGCATCAGGGAGGAACTGGAAGGAACCCTTACCAGGCACAAGTCTGAACTCGAGCGCATAGCCGGCATGAGTGGCACTGAGGCCAAGGAAGTGTTGATCGGCCAGATCGAAAATGACGCCAAACGCGATGCGATGTCGCTCGTTCGTGACATCGAGGCGAAAGCCAGGGAGGAGGCTGAGCGAAGGGCCCGAAAGATCGTCGCCATAGCGATTCAGCGCGTGGCAACCGAAGAGGCGTCCGAGAATGCCACCTCGGTAGTGACACTGCCCAGCGACGAGATGAAGGGTCGCATAATCGGCAGAGAGGGACGCAATATCCGGGTCTTCGAATCTGTTACGGGGACCAACCTGCTGATCGACGATACGCCTGAATCGGTTGTACTGTCGTGTTTCGATCCCATACGCCGGGAAGTGGCCAGGCTGACCCTTGAAAAATTGGTCGCTGATGGACGCATCCAACCCGCCCGCATCGAGGAGATGCACGAGAAATCCACTCTCGATGTCGAACGATCGATCCGGGAGGCCGGGGAATGGGCGGTATTGGAGCTCGGGATCACTGACATGCATCCCGAGATGATCAAGGTGTTAGGCAGGCTCAATTACCGGACCTCATATGGTCAAAACGTTTTGAAGCACCTGGTTGAGGCCGCTCAGATCGCCGGTGTCATTGCTGCGGAGTTGGGTACAGATATCGCGCTGGCGAAGCGATGCACGGTTCTTCACGATATCGGTAAGGCCATCACGCACGAGGTGGAGGGCTCCCATGCTCTTATCGGTGCAGAACTTGCCCGTCGCCTTAAAGAGTCTCCCGCGGTTGTGCATGCCATCGAGGCACATCACGGGGAGGTCGAGCAGCGCACTATCGAGGCTGTGATCACTCAAACCGCTGACGCCATATCAAGTGCTCGACCGGGCGCGAGGCGAGAAAGCCTCGAGACCTACGTCAAGCGCCTGGAACGCCTCGAGGCCCTTGCGACCGCTTTCGATGGTGTTGAAAAGTGCTATGCGATGCAGGCTGGGCGTGAGGTGAGGGTCATGGTTCGCTCAGATCAGATCGATGACCTGCAGGCAGAGGTTCTTGCCAGAGACATCGCAAAGAAGATCGAAGAGGAACTTCAGTACCCCGGGCAGATCAAAGTAATGGTCATAAGAGAGCACCGCGCCGTCGAATACGCAAAATAACCGGAAAAAAGGTACGCGTTCAAGCAGGAGAAATCGATTTGATGCCGAACTGTTTGGAGTAGGAGGTATCCACGACCAAATGGGCGCTACCAAACTTCTGAAAGTGTCGACCCGATCCAACCCGAATGCGGTTGCAGGTGCCATCGCAGGCGTGGTTCGGGCGGACGGACTTGTCGACTTGCAAGTGATCGGTGCCGGGGCGCTAAATCAGGCGATCAAGGCACTTGCCATCGCTCGCGGTTTCGTCATTTCAAGCGGCATCGATCTCGTCTGTTCGCCATCATTTCAGGACATTGACATCGATGGCCAGGAGCGCACCGCTATACGCCTTCGCATCGAAGACAGGACAGCATCGCCCCGTCCGCGCTTGCCTCACCTTGAAGTGACCGAACTTGAAGTGACCGAACTTGAGGTAATCGAAGTCGAAGAGATCTCTGTCCTCGATCTTCAGTAACATCAGGCTGGATGAATAAGACCAGATGAATAAGACCTACTGGATCCGTACCTTCGGCTGCCAGATGAACGATCACGACTCTGAACGCATCGAGGGCCTTCTCGAAGTTGCGGGGTACCGCAAGACCGAAACGCCGGATCAGGCTGACGTGGTCATTTTCAACACCTGTGCGATCCGCGAAAATGCCGATAACAAACTTTATGGCAGTCTCGGCCGGGTAAAGGCTGCGAAACTGGCCCGGCCCGAACTCAAGATCGTCGTGGGCGGGTGCCTTGCTGAGATGGATCGCGAACGTATCGTGGCGAAAGCACCTTGGGTTGATGTTGTGTTCGGCACTAAAAACATCGATGCCCTCCCCGGTCTTCTTCGAAAAGTCGAGGAGCAGGGGATCCCCATAGTGGAGTTCTCTGAAACGTTAAACGTATTCCCTTCGGCCCTGCCTGCCAAACGAGGGTCTAAGTGGCACGCATGGATAGCTATCCAGTTCGGGTGCAACAACTCGTGCACTTTTTGCATAGTCCCCTCAGTTCGCGGCGTGGAAACGTCCCGGCGCATGGGCGACATCCTTTCTGAGGTGCGTGACGCAGTTGATTCTGGAGTTGTCGAGGTAAGTCTTCTTGGGCAAAACGTGAACTCATATGGTCGCGACATATATAGGACTCCCAAGTTCGCTGAACTACTGCTCGCCCTAGACGGCGTAGAGGGCCTACGCAGGGTTCGCTATACATCACCGCATCCCAAGGACTTCAAAGCCGATGTTGCGCGGGCCATGGCAACGTCCGCGGTGGTGTGTGAACACTTGCACCTTCCGGTTCAGTCTGGTTCATCGTCGGTTCTAAAGCGCATGAAGCGGTCGTATGACAGAGATCGCTATCTCAGTAAGGTCGATCTTGCCCGCGATCACATCGATGACCTTGCATTGACAACTGACATCATCGTTGGCTTCCCGGGCGAGACGGACGCCGAATTCGAGCAAACTCTTTCCCTTGTTGAAGAAGTCCGCTACGACGCGGCGTACACCTTCCAGTACTCGTCGCGCCCGGGAACGCAAGCAGCCTCGATGGATGACCAGGTCCCCAAAAATGTCGTCAAGGAACGGTTCGCTAGGTTGACGGAAGCGCAAGAACGCATATCGTGGGAATGCAATAAGGCGCATGTGGGCCAAGTGATGGAAGTTCTAGTCGAGGGGCCGTCTAAAACCAACGAAGACAAAGTTAGTGGGCGAACCCGCGGGAATAAGTTGGTCCACTTCCCATCTACCACCTCTGCAGGTCGATTCGTCGATGTGAAGGTGACCCGGGCCGCACCGCATTACATGGAGGGCGAAGTCGCGCTCTAAAGGAAAGGTTTTTGCGATCGTCGGCCCCACGGCCAGCGGCAAGACAGCTTTGTCGATGGCGGTCGCACCTTTGTTGGGGGCAGAGATCGTGAGCATCGACTCTGCGGCGATCTACCGAGGTATGGATGTGGCTACGGCGAAACCAACCCTGGCCGAGCGTCAACAGATCCCGCATCACATGATCGACATCGCCGAGGTGGGTGAAACGGTCACGGTTGCACAGTTTCAGATGTTGGCTAGGCAATGCATAGCGGACATAGAAGGGCGGGGAGCCACTCCACTGCTGGTCGGCGGGTCAGGACTTTACTTTCGCGCCGTTGTGGATCCGCTCAAGTTTCCTGGAACCGATGCCCGAGTTCGCAGTGAGTTGGAATCTGAGGCACAGGCATTGGGGGGCGTTGCCTTGCACGAGCGCCTTGTAAAACTTGATCCAGAAGCTGCAGGCAGGATCGAAGTGGCCAATGTGCGAAGGGTGGTGAGAGCGCTAGAGGTCATCTCGATGACTGGCACGAGATTCTCTGCATTTCGCGACGCATGGGATGTTCACGAATCGATCTATGACTTGTCAGTCGTTGGCTTGCGCGTTGATCGCGAGGAGTTGGATCGAAGGATCAACGCCAGAGTCGATGAGTATGTTGCAGGCGGCATCCTCGACGAAGTGAGGGCCCTGGATGCCGATGGACTACGTCGGTCGACTACCTCGGTGCAAGCCCTCGGATATGCTCAATCGTTAGCGTTTCTCGATGGTCATCTCACGTTCGAGGAAGCGGTCGATGAGATCAAACGGCGAACCCGTAAGTTCGCCCGCAGGCAGGTCACGTGGTTCAACCAGGATCCCCGGATCCAGTGGTTCGATGACGCGGGATCTGCCCAGTCTTGGCTTATAGAAAGGGCATCGCATTGAGTTTTGAATTGAGTATCGAATCTAGTATCGAATTTTCGAAATATCACGGGCTAGGAAACGACTTCTTGATCGTTTTCGAACAGAAGATCGACCCCCAGCTCGGTATCCATATGTGCGATCGCAATTATGGAGTGGGGGCAGACGGAGTTATCGAGGTCCGCCGTTCGGACCGCGCGGACTTTTCATTCGTGTTGTATCAACCTGACGGTTCGATCGCGGAAGTTTCGGGTAACGGTCTTCGGTGCGTCGGTAAATTCCTGTATGAGCGCGGTCTGCACACCGACTCGACGATAAAGATCGAGGCTAGCGGTGAGATCAAGATTCTTGACCTGGTGATCGAAGATGGGAAAGTAGTAATGGTTCGCGCCGACATGGGAATCCCTATCGAGCACGGGGAAATCGAACTTCACGGACTAACTTGGAAGACCATTTCAACGGGCAATCCGCATGCAGTGACATCGGTCGATGTCATTGAGTCGGCCCCCGTTACCGAGCTGGGCCCCTTGGTAGAAAACGACTCCCACTTTCCCAATCGCACCAATGTCGAGTTCATCAAGGTCGAGGGTGATGTGATCCACGCTCGGTTTTGGGAGCGCGGGGTTGGCGTGACGCTTGCATCTGGCACTGGTTCATGCGCTTGTCTGGTTGCAAGTGGACTTAGCCGAGCGACTGTAAGAACTCTCGGCGGCGATCTGTTGATCGAGCGCGATGGTGACGGCAGGCTGTTCATGAGTGGCCCAGCGGTTCACGTATTCGACGGGAAACTCCCATGAGAACGGCCAAGCGCATCGCATCTCTACCTCCCTATCTGTTTGCTTCTTTGGATCGCAAGATCACAGATGCCCGCGCACGCGGCATCGATGTCATCTCGCTTGCCATTGGCGATCCCGATCGCCCCACTCCTTCTCATATCGTTGAAGCGGGCCAGGCGGCACTGGCCAACCCATCGACACACCAGTACCCGTCCTACTACGGCTTGCCAGAGTTTCGCGAATCGATCGCGGCCTATTACGATCGCAGATTCGCAGTTACGCTCGACCCCGCTACCCAGATACTCCCGCTCATCGGTTCGAAAGAAGGCATCGCGCATCTCGCGACAGCGTTCGTTGACCCTGGCGATGCAGTGCTGATGACCGACCCCGGATATCCCGTTTACGAGACAAGCACCATCTTGTCGGGGGGCCGCGTTATAGGCGTGCCGATGACAGCAGAGGATTCGTTCCTGCCTCGGTTCGACTCGCTCGATCCGCAAGGAGCCAAGGCATTGTGGCTGAATTATCCGAACAATCCCACGGCGGCCGTTTGCGACCTTTCATTGTTCGAACAGGCAGTTGCATTTTGCGCTAAACACGACGTGTTGTTGGCGCATGACGCGGCCTACCTTGAAATCACCTATGACGGTTTCGCCGCCCCCAGCGCCCTTCAAGTCAAGGGTGCGCTCGATGTCGCCATCGAGTTCGGTTCGTTGTCCAAGACCTACAACATGACCGGTTGGCGTATCGGATGGGTTGCTGGCTCGGCTGAGGCTATCGAAGCGTTAAGCCGGGTCAAGACCAACATCGATTCGGGAGTGTTCAATGCGGTTCAAGCGGCCGGTATAGCAGCTCTTGAGGGTCCACAAGAATGTGTTGGCGAGATGATCGACATCTATCGTCAGCGCCGTGACCTAGTTGTCGATGCCTTGAATTCCGCGGGCTGGTTCATCAATCGACCGAAGGGTTCCATCTATGTTTGGGTCCCAACGCCAAATGGCGAGTCCTCGGTGGGATTTTGCGAATTCCTTCTCGAAAATGCTGGAGTGGTTTGTGCTCCCGGTTCTGGCTATGGCAAGCACGGGGAAGGGTTCGTGCGTTTTTCCTTGACGGTGCCCGAGCCCCGGCTTGACGAAGCGATGCTGCGCATAACCAAGGCGTTGAAGCAACGATGAGCAAGGCACTGAGGGCACGCAAAGAGCGCGTACTGTTGGTCGGTTTGGCCCGTACTCAGGCCGATGTGCCCGAAGCAGAGACCTCACTGGCCGAATTGTCCGCCCTTGCTGATACCGCTGGAGCAGAAGATGTAGGGCGCGTCATTCAGGTTCGACCCAAACCCGACCCTGCGACCTATGTCGGAAAAGGGAAGGCACGCGAAATAGTTGAACAAGCGCGCGCCCTGGAAGCCGACGCGATCATCTTCGACGATGAACTTGCGCCAGCCCAAGGTCGGAACCTAGAAGACCTGGCCGGAGTAAACCCGCTTGCCGAAGACGCGATGAAGATCATCGACAGAACCGGCTTGATCCTCGACGTCTTCTCGCAGCATGCTCGGTCTGCAGAAGGAAAACTCCAGGTTGAACTCGCTCAGATCAACTACATGACCCCACGACTTCGAGGATGGGGTGATGTTATGAGCAGGATCGGTGGCAGCACCGGTGGGGGACTGGGAACCCGGGGGCCGGGTGAAACCAAACTCGAAGTCGACCGTCGCCGCATTCAAAGACGACTCTCGAAGCTGCGTTTGGAATTGAAGGACGTTGAGCGCACTCGTAAAGTTAAACGCCATCAGCGCCTGAAGGCTGGCGTTGCGCAAATCTGTTTGGTTGGCTATACCAACGCTGGCAAGTCAACCTTGTTGAATGCCTTGACGCATGCAGAGGTGTTGGTTGAAGACAAGCTGTTCTCGACCCTTGATCCCACAGCAAGGCGCTTGATCCTAGATAACAAGGACAACAAGCGCGAAGCTGTACTCATCGACACCGTCGGACTCGTTCGTAAACTTCCTCATCAACTTGTAGAAGCGTTTCGCTCGACACTGGAAGAGACAGTTCTCGCCGACCTTTTATTGCAGGTAGTCGATGCGTCTGAACCCGACCTACAGGCGCACGCCGAGGCAGTGGATCGAGTCCTCGTTGAGATCGGCGCGGACAACATCCCGCGCGTCGTGGCCCTCAACAAGACTGACCTGCTTGATGAAGATGAACGTCATCGAGTTCAGGGAGTCTTTCCAGATGGAGTGTTTATAGCGGCGGGAACCGGTGAAGGACTGGTCTCCCTTCTGGCGAAGGTCGCAGATCAATTGAGACTTGCTCGGACGGTTGTCGCTTTCGATGTCCCATTTGATCGCGGTGACATCCGAAGTCGCCTGCACGCCGAGGCAGAGGTGATCGAAGAAAGCCATGGCGAAGAAGGCACTCATCTGGTCGTGCGGGGTTCACCAACTTTGGTCACCCGTTACCGCGACTACCTGGCTTCCTGATCTCATTTCGGATCCATTGCCTTACCCGCGCGTCGAGTTCGCTTGTAGATATCCCAAATAGTTTCTGGATCGAGGCTGTGGTTGTTTCCTCGGCCAACGTCGCCACGGCTTGCTCCTCTTGTTGTGGGGTTCGTTGTTCGGGAAGGCGATCGTAGAAGGTCGAGGCCGAAACTTCCGTGTAGGACTCATAAAAATCGAAGAACGTTTCTGAACCGAATGTCTGCGTCAGATACCAACTTGCCGCACTCGCATAGGCGTATTCGAAGGAAGCAGCCTCACCGGATGGGTCATGAAGGCCAAGGTTCGACGCCCGGTTGAGTTGAACTAGTGAGATCGTGTCGAAGACGCCTCTGCGTATACCTTCCTTCCATGTGTCCACTGGTCGGGTCTCTGCCAGGAACATCGCAGCGGCCTCACTCACCCAAGCGGGAGTGAACGGTCGCGTTTGTTTTGCTAAAGCCAGGTGCCCAAGTTCATGCACGAAAGTTTCCTTTGCGGCTCCGTCGTCAAACAACTTTTCCAGGTTGAGGACGATCTGTCGGCTTCGGATCGTGATCGATGATGGGGTCACTTCGAATGCCGTTTCCGCTTGGGCGATGGCCGAAACGGGGGCCGCCCTGGCGCTCAACTGCATATACTCCGCTCGATCGCGTGCCAAAAGTAGTAATTGATCGTCTTCTAAAGGAAATGACAGCTTCTTCGCCAATTGAGCCCTTGCTTCCTCGGCGATCTTCATGGTCTCGTCTGCTTTAGCCAGTCCGGGATGAAACAGTGCAAGGAAATGCTCGGAGCGTTTGGTCTCGGTTGGACCGTTTGCCCATATGGGAAAGTGCGTGCCAACCTCGGGCCTTGAGTGTGCGACGTGCCAGGAGCCATCTCGATCTTCTAGGTCGTATATCCACGTGATACGAAAAGTGTTGTCCTGGGGCAGGCCTTCGTATCGATAGATGAAATCGACCTTGATGTCCTTCAAGGTTTTCGAATTAGGTGGTGGCGTGGATGCACTCAAATGCAATTGCCGGGAGCTTAAGGGAACCGTTAGCGAACCTTGTGCGAAGTTCTGTTCAGCGGCCTGGGCTTCTTCCGAAAGGGGTGCTAGGTAACCTTTGAGGTCGCCCTTGTTTAGGCGCTCCGCACGCGTGTCGAGCATGGCCTGGATGGTAGATGCGGTCGTTGGAGCTTCTACGGGCCTTCGGAAAGGTGTGCATGCTGTTGCCGCAGGGATAAGAAAAGCGGCTAATGCTGCGGCCCTAAAGGCGCCGAATAACCGTGACCACCTTGCCCAATATCCGAAGATCGGGCGGTGCTGGGATGGGCTGCATGGTGGAGTTCTCAGGGACGAGAGTGATCTTGTCGCCCGAGCGGTGCAGCCTTTTGACCGTCGCCTCTGCTTCGCCTGTCTCCCCAATCACTTGTGCAGCTACGATGTCGCCGCTGGCTGCATCGGGCTGGGCACGAATCACCACTAGGTCTCCGTCGAGGATACCTGCTTCGATCATGCTTTCCCCCTTAACCAGTAGGGCGAAATGCGGTACGTCACTTAATAGTTCGCCAGGGAAGGGCAGAACTCCTTCCTGATGTTGCTCAGCAAGTGAAGTTGGGCCCGCGGCGATCGACCCGTAGATGGGGATCTGACGTATCTCACCTTGATCTTGATCCTGATTGGACTCGCCCCATCGGACTTCGATGGCCCGCGGCTTGGAAGGGTCTCTGCGCAGGTATCCGCGACCTTCCAGCGTCCTTAGGTGCGCGTGAACAGTGCTCGGCGAACTAAGGCCCGTCGCGTCACCGATCTCGCGAACGGAAGGAGGAAAGCCTCGGTCACGAACCTGGTGGACGATGAAGTCGAGGATGCTGCGTTGGCGCTTGCTAAGGTCTGAGCCGTCGAGTTCCATATTCATGTCATCTGGCCTTCCGATCGTATGTTCGAGACAGTTTACCCCTAGGTTTGAAACAAAAGCAAACATCTGTTCGATATATTCTTGACCGAACGCCTGTTCGATGCTAGGGTCATATCCATGAATAAGTTGGTGCGCCCCGCCCTACGCCTGGCCCTTCTGGCATTGTGCGTCGGGGTCCTGCTGGGCCTATTTGTCCCTAGGCTTTTGGCGAGTTCTTCCCCGTCTGGAGTTCGCGTGGTGCATGTGGTATCTAATGGCGAGAACCTGTGGACCATAGCAGCCAAAGTAGGGCCGAATGAAGACCCAAGGGAATTCATTCATACGGTGACTGCTCTCAATGGGTTGCAAAACGGGCAGATCTTCCCCGGTCAGCGGCTCCTTCTTCCCTCCCGCTGAAATTTCGTCAACATTTCTTCCCTAAGCTCCTTGACATAGGGGACCGACAGGAGTGTAATTACCCGGCTGTAACCCCTATATATCGTGCTCGGTTGAAGTGTCGAACACAATATATAGGGTTTAGTTATCCTTAGGTGTGCATCTTTAGATGCAGAAAGGAACGTAAGTGGCTAAGACCGATGACGACCTTGTTCTAACAGAGAGGGCCATAAACATGGCCCGTTTCTTCACGAAGCCCGGAATCGATCCGTACAGCGAGATCGAATGGGAACAGCGCGACGCCGTTATCGGCAGTGCCGAGCGAATTGCCTTCGAACAGCGCAACATCGAGTTTCCAAAGACCTGGTCGCAAAACGCCACGAACATAGTTGCCCAGAAATATTTCAGGGGACCCATGGACACCCCCCAGCGCGAACGTTCCGTTAAGCAGATGGTCTCTCGCGTTGTCGATTGGTACACCGATAAAGGCCTGGTCGACGGTTACTTTTCCGGTCCAGAAGCAGTTTCTTCGTTCAGCAATGAACTCAAATACCTGTTGGTGCGTCAGAACATGGCGTTCAACTCGCCGGTTTGGTTCAACGTCGGCTTGGTCGAACCCCCAAGAGTGTCTGCGTGTCAGCCGTACCACGCTTTGATCGACACACCGGACGGTCTCATTCCAATAGGTGAAATTGTCGAAGGCAACAGAGTTGGACTCAAGATATTTGATGCTCACGGAGTAACACGCGTGGAGGCAGTCAAAGCTAACGGAAAGAAAAAAGTAATCGGAATCAAGGCTGGCACCAAGACCATTGAGGTCACGGAAGACCATCTAGTTTGGAGAGCGAGCGCTCAAGGTACAGGGCGCTTCGTTCCAGCTGGCGATTTGAAGGTTGGGGATAGAGTCGTTTGGGTCCGTACAGAAAGTCCCGGTGTCGGAATGTCGTCGTTTCGCGACATGGCTGAAGCTGGTCTTGCGGGGTATCTGCAAACAGATGGCTTTGTTGGGAAGTACTCCGGGACCAATAAGTCGTACACCATCGAGTTTCAAACCGCCACTGAAGCAGAGTTTGAATGGATCGAGGCCCTGCTAGATGAGGTGTTCCCCGATGTTCATCGGAAGGTTACATCCGTAGAGCTTCAAGATAAATCCTTGGTTTACCGCAAAACGCGACTCTATGGGAACGTTCTAAAAGATTTCATTGAGCGATGGGGCCTAATGAAGAGGAGCGTAGACGCTGAACTTCCAGCTCAGTTACTAACGGCACCTTTACCGGTCGTTTCGTACTACCTACGCAGCGTTTTTCAAGCCGATGGGTACGTGGCACAGAAGAAACCCCAAGACGGCACCTTGATCGGGCTTGCAACAGTCAGCCCAAAACTGATGTTGGGAGTTCAGGCTCTTCTCCAGAGGTTCGGCATATATGCGCGCCTGCGGCTCAAGCACGATAAGAGGCCCGATAGGTTCGACCTTTTTGAAGTCGGCATTGGAACGCTCTCGGACCAGGTGCGATTTGCCGACGAGATTGGCTTCATCGATGAACGCAAGATCAAGGTTCTGGAAGCAAGCTTGGATAGAAAAGGTTTGACGGATCTCATCGAGCGACGACTCGTCGTCCAAGAGATCGTGGAACTTGGAGAAATGGATGTCTACGACATCCAGACCGAGAGCGGAGAATATCTAAGCAATGGCTTTCGGATCCACAATTGTTTTATTCTCGATGTCGAAGATCA
>JBDSRR010000205.1:0-19505 GCA_039929185.1 Actinomycetota bacterium | reverse complement strand
GAGCCAAAAGGATCCGAAACTCCCGCAGAACATCGTGAGCGGTCGGAAGGTATACGGCAAGCGGGGGACGACGCAGGACCCACTCGTGGGGGCCTCGACTGATGAAGAAAGTTTCGTTCGAGTGGCCCGCAACATGCCGACGAACTTCGAAGGGCCCAACTCCGTCCAGTCGATCGTCTAGAAAAGCACCGAGGCGAACCCCATCGACAAGTTGGGATTCGAGAGTTTCAGGCAAGGTTGCCGGTGGCCGATTTTGTTGATCCGCTGTTGCGAGACGCGTTCAGTACATTGCGGGCGATGACCATACGATGAACCTCCGAGGCGCCGTCGTAGATGCGAGCCGCCCGAGCGTCACGATAGAACTGCTCAAGCGGAAGATCGGTGGAATAGCCCAACGATCCATGGATCTGAAGTGCTCGGTCAACGATATGCCCGAGCGACTCCGAAATGAATACCTTCGCCATGGACACTTCTTGGCGAAACTCCATGTTGTTCTCGATGAGATAAGCGGCGTGCAGAACCATCAGGCGCGCCGCGTAGAGTTCGATAGCCGAATCGGCGAGCATCCATTGGATCGACTGACGTTCAGCCAGTGGCGCCCCGAAAGTCTCCCGCTGCAAAGCCCGCTCCGCCGCTAGATCGAGTGACCTCTGAGCCACGCCGATCCAACGCATAGCATGAGCCAATCGAGCAGGACCCAATCGCACTTGAGCGAGTGCGTATCCCATTCCAATTCCACCAAGAACAGCATCGCCCTGGACGACGCAGTCCCTGATGTGAACCTCACAATGACCACCGGGACCGTCGGTACCCATGGTTGGGATCTCGCGGATGATCTGCCAGCCCGGGTTGTCGCTGTCAACGAGGAACAGGGTGTAACCGGCATATGCTGGTTTTGCATCGGGGTCGGTCTGGGCAACTACGATCGCGAATCCTGCTCCGTCTGCCCCGGTGATGAACCATTTGTCTCCGTTCAAGACCCAACCATCGTCTTGCTGCACGGCCTGCGTGCGTATCGACAATGGGTCAGAACCTGCGCCCTTTTCGGTCATGGCAAAGCAGGACCGCATCTCGCCAGCAGCTAGGGGTTTTAAGTACCGCTCAAGTTGCTGCGGGCTGGCGGCGTGATGGAGTAGATGCATGTTGCCCTCATCGGGGGCCATGCAGTTGAGCGCGAGTGATGCCAGACCGCTAACGCCACATTCCTGAGAAACCAGCGCCATGCCAAGGGGGCCGAGTCCAAGACCACCGTACTCTGCAGGTAGATGCGGATTGTAAAGCCCCAACGTGCGAGCCCTTGCTCTTAGATCGGCAACGACCCGTTCGAAGTCGCCTGCATCGGTTCGAAGTACCTCCTCCTGCTTAAGCACCTCGGCTTCGATGAACTCGCGCACCTTGATACGGATGCGATCTAGTTCTGCAGGTATTTCGAAGGAAATCACTTGATCGCCAGCTGTAGTTTTAAGCCGCAGGCGGAGGTGAGGAACCAGATGCAGTTTTTGCAATAACGCAGCCATAGCCCCCGTGGTAACCGTAATAATCGTCGTCGTACGGTTCGATCAAGGAAGTGCCCGTACCTATTCCACCGAGCATCACGTAATGCTCCACGGAACGGCGATCGTTCGACGAATCCGGGTCATAGCCGTTGCATGCAACCAATCGCACCTCGGCACGGATAGCGACATCGCCAACCCAACCCAAAGCGTTCCATCTGAAACTCTCGACGATCTTAGAGTTCGCGCCCGGGGCGATCCATTTACGGTAGATGGTTGAACATTCGGATGCACTGCTGCACGCCTTTACCGTAAGGAATCCCCAGCCGGCTTGCGCCGAAAGGTTCGACACCTCGGTATCGATCTGGCGCACCCATCCCGAATGAAGCCCCGGTTTGACGTCGTCAGTTTCAAGAGGAACATTGCTGACCTTCAGGTCGGTCAATGCCAGATCTGTCAAAACAGGCGGAGTCGGCGGAGGCGGGATGTATTCGGTGAGAGTCGCGTTGATGCCGCTTGTAGTTTGACCTAAGGAAACCGCCACCTTGTTGGCCAGGTCACGTTCTTGCTGATTGTCATAGTACTCAAAGTAAAACTGCCGACCTGAATTACAGCCATAGAAACTGACCACATAATCTCCTGCCGCAAGACCATCGATCTGATAAGAGCCCGAAGCATCGGTCCGCGCATAACCGAAGCCCGAGTACCAACCTCCGTAAGAGCCATAGCTATCTGCTTCCACACAGATGCCGGATATCGGGGCTGCAGATTCGTCGGTGATCGTTCCGCCGATGGACCCTGGAAGGTCAACGTTAAACGCCACGGTGCCTGATGGTTGGTCAAGGTGGCCGCCGACCTGAAAGTAGTAAGTGTCCCCCTCGTAGGCGCGAACGGTGAACTCGTCCTCGATGCCCGGATCTTCGCAAGAATGAAGGTACATACCTTCGAAGCCAGTGACGTTGTAGATGGATGGCACGTATTGCTTCTCATAAACCGCAACGATCGTGTCGAAATCGCTTCCGTTGGTGTTCACAAAGAGCTTGGTATCAGTTGCAGCAGTAAAGCTGTACCAGATCGTCGCCTGGGTGGGGCGCATGTCGCAATTCGTGATCGGCTCACCCACCTCGGTCGTGGCTTCACCTGTATTGGTGATATCAGCAAATGGAGTCGTGACGACCTCGGCCTGCCCAAGGTTGTCATTTGAGGGAACCTCCGCCAATGCCGAAGGCATTGCCGACAGCCCAACAACTAAAGCGACCACAGCAGCTAGTTTTCTCATCCCCATTGCCCCTTTTGTCGAAATTGCCCCCCAGCGTGAGCAGTCTACCTCTAAAAAGGATCGATCTAAGTGGGGTGGCCTTTAAGAGGCCGTACCTGCTAGTTCGGGCTCTGGTTCTGGCGGAACGCCGGTCTGAAAGGTGATGTGTCTTTTGCCGGGCTTATCTGGATCGGGCTCGGCATCGACGATTATCAAAACTCCCGCACTGAACTCTTTCCAAAGGATCTTTTCGCTCAGCGGATCCTCGACCAACCTTTGGATCGCACGTCGAAGTGGACGGGCTCCCAGGCTTGGATCGTAGCCCTCTTCTGCAAGATGATCCTTTGCTGCGACGGTGAGTTCTATACCAACATCGAGGCTCTGGAGCTGATCGCGCACACGCTTGAACATGAGGTCGACGATCTCGCGGACGTTTTCACGGCTCAGTTCACGGAAGACGATGATGTCGTCGATGCGGTTCAAGAACTCCGGTCGAAAGTTCGACTTCAGTTCTTGTTGAACCTTTTCTTTCATTTTCTCGTACGTAACCTCGCCCGACTCTTGAGCGAATCCCAAACTCGCCTTACGCAGATTCTGGGTGCCAAGGTTGGAAGTCATGATGATGACGGTGTTCTTGAAATCGACCGTGTGGCCCTGCGAGTCGGTGAGACGTCCGTCTTCGAGTATCTGAAGCAAAGTGTTGAACACATCGGGATGAGCCTTTTCGATCTCGTCGAAAAGCACAACGGAGAAGGGGCGACGCCGGACCGCTTCGGTCAACTGCCCGCCTTCTTCGTAGCCAACATATCCAGGAGGTGAACCGATCAGGCGGCTAACGGTGTGCTTCTCCATGTATTCACTCATGTCGAGCTGGATCAACGCTTCTTCATCGCCGAACAAGAACTCGGCGAGCGTCTTGGCCAACTCCGTCTTGCCGACTCCTGAAGGCCCAAGGAATATGAACGAACCGCTCGGACGCTTCGGGTCTTTAAGGCCAGCACGCGTGCGCCGGATAGCCTGAGAAACCGCACGCACTGCATCGGATTGATCGACGATGCGTTTGTGCAACTCGTCCTCCATGCGAATCAGCTTTTCGGTCTCTTCTTCAGTCAATTTATAAACAGGGATACCAGTCCACGTAGATAGGACTTCGGCGATCTCTTCCTCGCCCACCTCAGCCAGGACTTGGCCTTCGCGGTCTTGCCACGCCACCTGTTTGATCTCGCGATCGGCTTGCAGATTCTTCTCCTCTTCGCGAAGGCCAGCGGCCGTCTCGTAATCTTGGGCCTCCACTGCCGCAGTTTTGCGGCTAGCAACATCGGCGATCTGTTCATCGAGTTCACGCAGATCCGCCGGTGCAGTCATGCGGCGCATACGAAGACGCGACCCCGCTTCATCGATGAGATCGATAGCCTTGTCAGGAAGAAAGCGATCAGAGATGTAACGATCGGCGAAGTTCGCAGCCGCAACCAGGGCTTGATCAGTGATCTGGATGCGGTGATGAGCCTCGTATCGCTCACGCAATCCCTTCAATATTTCGATCGTATGAGCAACGGTTGGTTCAGGGACAACGATAGGTTGGAAGCGCCGCTCCAGCGCCGCATCCTTCTCGAGATGCTTGCGGTACTCATCCAACGTCGTTGCTCCGATGGTCTGCAATTCGCCACGAGCAAGCATCGGCTTCAAGATGGAAGCAGCATCGATCGCGCCTTCGGCGGCACCAGCCCCAACAAGTGTGTGGAGTTCGTCGATAAACAGGACGATGTCACCGCGAGTGCGGATCTCTTTCAAGACTTTCTTCAAACGCTCTTCGAAATCACCGCGGTACCGGGACCCTGCCACCAATGCACCAAGGTCGAGCGTGTAGATCTGCTTGTCTTTTAGCGTGTCTGGAACTTCGCCTTTTACGATACGCGAGGCCAGGCCTTCAACGATCGCTGTCTTGCCGACGCCAGGCTCGCCGATCAGCACAGGGTTGTTCTTCGTTCGGCGACTAAGGACCTGCATAACGCGTTCGATCTCTTTTTCGCGTCCAATGGTTGGGTCGAGTTTGTTCGCCTTTGCCAGCGCGGTCAGGTTGCGCCCGAACTGATCGAGGATAGGAGAACCGCCCGGAGCAGTAACCTCGCCGGGAGTGCCTCTTTCGGGCGAAGGTCCATATCCGCTCAACAGTTGAATGACTTGCTGACGTACGCGCCCCAGGTCGGCCCCCAACTTCTGCAGTACCTGTGCCGCGACTCCTTCGCCCTCCCGGATGAGACCGAGGAGGATATGTTCCGTACCGATGTAGTTGTGGCCCAGCTGCAGAGCTTCGCGCAATGACAGCTCGAGAACCTTCTTAGCGCGCGGCGTGAATGGGATGTGACCTTGCGGCGATGAACTTCCCGTACCAATGATCTCTTCGACCTGAGATCGAACCGAATCGAGAGAAACGCCCAGCGACTCCAATGCCTTCGCTGCGACTCCTTCGCCTTCGCTGATCAAGCCAAGAAGGATGTGCTCGGTACCTATGTAATTGTGATTCAGCAGGCGCGCTTCCTCCTGGGCCAACACAACCACTCTGCGAGCCCTATCGGTAAAGCGTTCGAACATAGATGACATCTCCAACCTCCGGATCCCGCCTTTATATACCGGCATCCCTACATCGATTATATGAGGCGCAACTTACTACTTAGGTGAGCCTAACAATTATCTCGGCCCCCGCGCTGCCCACGATAAGCCCAGTGCCGCTTTTGCCGGTATTTGCCATTCTTTCAGTGAAGATCATTTTTAGGGTCGGCAACGCTGCCCACTTTGGCACCATGGTAGAAGGGGGCCTCTCCGCCTGGCGTCGTTCCGTCGAAGTACTTCGCCCAATCCTCCTCGAGGATATTGGTACGTTCGAGGTCCGACGTGAAGGTCTTCATAAGGTGAGTCCACTTGCCGTGTTCGATCGTGAATAGGCCAAGGACATCTCGCTCGGCCAGGACGTGGTCGGTGGGACCAAGCGAAATGGGCAAATGTCCAAGACGAACACGGTCAAACTTTTCTAGATCCGCCAACTTGTTTGCCTTCGCCAAAACGCCAACTGCCTCTTCGATGCGAAGGCGCAGGTTGGCGCGCTCATAGTCAGACGATGCAACGCTTCCGGGCGCAAGGGCTGACTCTTCTTGCAGCAGTGAGTCAAACCCGGCCAACTGTGGACGCCATCCATCGGTGATCTTCGCCTTACCGGCGTAGCGAGTTGGATCTTTACTGAGTTCGCTCGCAACCGACGAGCGAAACTCTAAAGAGCCCTCGATAACAACTGCTTGAGGCTTTTGCTGCCTAAGTTTTTTTATAGCTTCCTCAGCGCTGCCGGGCGCGTCGACGAATGCGACTCCGCGCAAAGACAAAGCTTCGGACATCACGTCAGCCACGGCTTGGTCGCTAGGTTCGCGCGCCAGCCCAACCTTGCTGTAACCGCGGTCGGAGGGGCCGAAGTAACGAGCCAGTCTGAATGCTTGCCAAGAATGTGGGATGGCCGATTGAAAAACGCTTTGCCCTAGCGAACCACGGTCATATAGATCGTCGATGAGTTCGATCACGGGAAACTGCGATGTTTCGAGTGCTTCTCGCGCCGCCTCGATAGCGGCACCACCGCCAATGGTTATCGCGCCGATAGTGTTCGCGTCGTCGGTTAGCCCAGCAAGACGGGGGCCGGAAGTGGTCGGCAAAACAAGGACTTCAACGCCGGGGACCTTGACACGGCCAATCGCCTTGGGGTCGGCCCCAAGCACATAGATCAGTGGGCCTCGAGGTCGCGCCTTCGATTCGCGGGGAGCCGGTTCAGGCGCCCGTTGGCAGGACATGAGCACCATGAGCATCGATGCCATACCGACCAAGAGCACACCTTTGATGAACGTCAGAGTTGCTTCTCGGCTTCCAGCATCATGTTGGCGAATCCTCGGGCAGCCGTTGGAAAGGCGTGGATGGTGTCGCCGATAGCTGAAACAGGTAGTTGGTACTTGATGGCAAGGACCGCTTCGTGGATGAATTCAGAGGCCCCCAAGCAGGCAGCGAAAGCACCTACAAGCAGCCCGTTGGAACGGTCGACCACGGCCGACATATGTCCTACCGCACCTTCAACGGTCATACCCTTCGAGGTCATCGCGAATTCTTGGGTGACTTCGAATGCGTCCATTCCACCTGCCAGCGCTTCGGGAAGCATCACTCCAACTGCGCCAGTTTCGGGGTCGGTATAGGTCGCCTTGGGAACACTCGCATGGTCAGCTTTCGCGGGTTTGCCCATGGCTGCTTTGGCTGCGACCCTTCCTTCATAGTCAGCAAGGTGAGTGAACTGAAGACCGCCTGATGCGTCTCCCGCCACGAACACGCCCGGGCCGATTCGCATCTGATCATCGGGGCTCGGTATGCCCCCCTTGCCCAGAATCACTCCAGCTTCCTCAACGCCAAGTTGGCGAAGATCCGCACCTCGTCTGCCCACCGCAAGAACGAGTTCGCTTCCTTCGACTTGGGTTCCGTCGGATAATTCCACGATCCGTCCCGCACCGCCTTGCTTCACGGCCACAACCCGAACCCCGAGCTTCATCGAGACCCCTTCTTCAACCAGACGTCCACTCACCGCGAGCGAACTGGCTGGATGGTCTCTCGGCAAGATCCTGTCGTTGCCGTCGATCAGCACAACAGAAACCCCGAAGCGGGTATACAACTGAGCCGTCTCAACTCCCATCGGTCCCGCCCCCATGATTACCAGACTCGACGGCAGATCGCGCGCTGACGTAGCTTCTCGGTTGGTCCAATAACCAGCTTCGAGCAATCCGGGAACGGCTGGTACGAAAGGAACGGAGCCCGCAGCGACGACGATGTTGGTGCAAGTTAGAGAACGCGGTACCTGGCCGTCAGCGACAACCTCGACACTGCCCTTGCCGGTGATGCGGGCCGAACCACGAACTACGGCGACACCTTGCTCTTCAAGCCTTTGGACATGAGTTTCATCCGATGGGTAGTCGATGCCCTCACGCGAAATCATCCAGTCGCGCCTTTCAGATGCGCTGCGCCAACTGTGATGCTTAGCCGCCGAATGCAAAAGGGTCTTGGAAGGCATGCATGCCCAAAAACTGCATTCCCCGCCAACCAATTCGCGTTCGATGATCGCCACTTTGCCACCCAGTTCAGCGCCCATATAAGCAGCACCTTCACCGGCGGCACCAGCGCCAATCACGATGATGTCGAAGTCCAAAGTCTTGCTCATGGTTTCCGGCGAACTTGCACTATCTGAGCCAAAACACTGATGGCTATCTCTTCTGGAGTATCCGATCCGATGGGCAAGCCCACTGGTGAATGAACCTTAGCAAGAGCGGCCTCGTCGAAACCCAAGGCTTTCAATTCATCGATCAACTGGCTGGCATGGCTCTTGCTCGCCATCATCCCCAGATATGGCACAGGGCCGGGCAATAACGCTCTAAGAACGGGCCGCGAGAACTCTTCGTCATTTCCGCAAATGACGACGTATGTATTTGCTCCCGGTCGAAGCGCTTCAACTTCTGAAGGGGTAAGAGTCACTATCACTTCGTCGGCCCCATCGAACTCACCCACACTCGGCGACCTTGGACCCGCAGCAACCCGAACGTGGTAGCCCATGGCTTCACCGAGTACGACCAACGCACTCGCAACCGGACCTGTTCCTACGACGAGCAACTCAACTATGTCACCCATTCGCAGGTTTCTCGGGCGCAGGTTTCTCGGGCGCAGGTTTCTCGGGGCGCAGCACCGGGAACAAGATGACCTCCCGGATAGACGGCACATCGGCAAGGATGCGCACCATCCGATCGATCCCAAAACCCAAACCGCCCGTCGGAGGCATCCCATACTCGAGCGCCAGCAGGAAATCCTCATCGATCACTTGGGCTTCGGTGTCTCCCGCTTCACGCTGAGCCAGTTGCTCGGCGAATCGGGCTCGCTGATCGATAGGGTCGATGAGTTCGGAGTAAGCGGGGCCAACTTCCATGCCTGCGATAACAAGATCGAGATTCTCGGTGAACCCTTCCTCGCTTCGATGCATGCGTGCGAGCGGTGTGACCTCGCGCGGAAAGTCCATTACGAATGTTGGCTGGAAGATCTCGGGCTCGATCTTCTTCTCGTAGATTTGCATCAGAGCCTCGCTTTCGACTTCCGGGTCAAACCCATGCTCACGAACCAGATCTACCAGTCGAACGCGACGGAAGGGCGACTCGAGGTCAAGTTCGCGCCCTTGATAATCGAACTTAAGCGAACCTCGCACAGCCATAGCCGCTGCGCGAACGATCCCCTCGAGAAGGTCTGCCATGGTGAAGTAGTCAGCGAATGCTTGGTACAACTCGAGCATGGTGAATTCAGGATTGTGTTGATTGCTAACCCCTTCGTTGCGGAAACTACGGTTTATCTCGAATACTTTCTCGACACCACCTACTATCAGGCGCTTCAGATATAACTCAGGAGCGATGCGCAGATAAAGGTTCATACCCAGCGTTTCGTGAAACGTCACGAAGGGCCTTGCTGTCGCCCCGCCCGGGATCGGATGAAGCATCGGAGTTTCTACTTCGATGAAGTCGCGGTCCGCAAGCCAGTTTCGGATCGATACCACGGCACGAGAGCGCGCCAACAGGATCTCCATCGAACGAGGGTTAGTGATCAGGTCGACATACCTTTGTCGAGTGCGCAGTTCGATGTCCTTCAGACCATGCCACTTCTCGGGCAATGGATGAAGACACTTACTCAAGATGTCGAAGCCGTCGATACGAACTGATAGTTCACCGCGTTTCGTAGTGATCACAGTTCCCCAAACGCCAGCCCAATCGCCGATATCGAGATCCCCGAAGTCCTCGAAGCGGCTTTCCAGACGGGCAGCGTCGACGAACAATTGCACCTTGCCCGACGAGTCCTGAAGGTCTGCGAACATCAAGAGGCCATGACGTCTGATGGTTCTTATCCTGCCAGCCACTCTGACCTCGTCGCCAGTGTCACTGCCAGGCTCAACGTCACCGTATTTTGCGACAAGGTCACCCAAAGTGTGAGTGCGCTCGAAGCCGAACTTGTAGGGCTGATCGCCCGCGGCCAAAAGGCTCGTCAGCTTGGCTCGACGGGCCTGTTCGTGGTCGGGGGGTGGCTCAGTTCTAGACATTACGGTCGTAGATTATGCGCAAACCCCTTAACGTAAGCGACGGTTCGTGTCGGTACGTGTCTCGACACTCATCCAGTATCAATGGGGCAAGGCCCCCGGTCGCGATCACTTCAGCGTGACCACCCAACTCCTTCTGCATACGCTCAACCATCCCTTCGACCATCGACGCAGCGCCGAGCACAACGCCGGACCGCACGCACTCGTTGGTCGACTTACCGATGACCGATTTGGGTGCACTCAATTCCACCTTCTGGATCTGAGCCGCGACGTTCCAAAGAGCCGAGGCTGATATCTGAACGCCTGGAGCGATGGCCCCACCGAGATAGTTGCCGTCTTGACTAACCGCATCCAACGTCGTGGCTGTGCCAAAGTCGATGACTATCGATGGACCGCCAACCAACGCGTAGGCGGCAACTGCATTAACGATGCGGTCTGCACCGACTTCGCGCGGATTATCGGTCATTATCGGCATGCCGGTTTTGGTTCCCGCCTCTACGATTACCGGGTCGAAGTGAAAATATTCCAACACCATTTCACGCAGTGCAGCGGTTAATGAGGGGACGACGCTCGAAATGACTACTCCGCTCACTTGACGCGAAAACGAAAGGTCCTGGAAGGATAAGAATTCCTGAAACACCAACGCCAATTCATCGGCGGTGCGACGGGGATCAGTTGAAGTACGCCACTCGGCAACTATTTCATCAGCTTGAAATATGCCGATATGGGTCTGCGTATTGCCAACGTCGACCGCCAGCAGCATGGTTCTTAGTTAGCGGACTGCAGAGTTATGGGGCGATTTGAATCGTCAACCAAAACTATGCGGGGGCGGAACTGTCGAGCTTCGGCGTCTTCCATCTCGGCATAGGCAATGACTATCACCTTGTCGCCTTTTTGTACCAACCGGGCAGCCGCACCGTTGAGGATCACCTGACCCGAAGAGCGCTCACCTTCGATCACGTAGGTCTCAAAACGCGCGCCATTGTCGATGTCTACTACGTGCACCTGCTCGAAAGGCAGCAAGCCTGCCGCTTCGATTAGTTCTGGATCGAGTGTGATGCTGCCGACGTAGTCGATATTCGCGTCAGTAACGGTTGCACGATGGATCTTGCCGTGCATCATGATTCGTTTCACTGTTTCTCCTCCAGTTCAGGCCGGTTGCCCGGTCCCAACATCGGTACCCACTTCAACATTGTCGATGAGCCGCGTGTTGCCGACGAACGCCGCCAGCACAACGATTGCTCGCCCCTTCACATACTGCAGTGACTCAAATGTTTCCGGGTCGACAATATCTACATATTGAAGTGTAACTCCCTTAGCGGCATCAAGTTCAGCCACGACAAAGGCGCGGCGCGCCTCAGCATCAGGGCCAGTTAGTTCAGCGGCGGCGAACAGTGCCTTTGGGATCGCAGAGGCAAGTTGTCGTTGTTGGGGATCAAGATAAACATTGCGGGAGGACATGGCCAGACCATCGGCTTCACGCACCGTAGGACAGCCGATCACTTCCAGCGGCGGCGGCAGGCGGGTCTCACGGACCATTTTTCTCACAACTGCCAATTGCTGAGCGTCCTTCATCCCGAAGTAGGCTCGGCAAGGGCCGACGATTTCGAACAATCTCGCGCAAACCGTTGCCACACCGGTGAAATGTCCGGGTCGATACTCGCCCTCACAGATCTGTCCGATACGTCCTACTTCCACCGTTTCCATCGGCGACATTTCCGCGACTGACGGGACGAAGAGAAAGTCCACGCCCGCGGTCTCCGCTAGGGCGGTATCTCGTTCGATATCTCGCGGATAACTGGAGAGGTCCTCAGAAGGGGCGAATTGCAAGGGATTAACAAATATCGACATGACGGTGACATCGTTTTCAGACACAGAGCGACGGGCAAGTGTCAGGTGTCCTTCATGCAGAAACCCCATCGTCGGTACGAAACCGACATTTGTATTAGCCGAAAGTTCCGCGCGCAGAGCCGCGATACTCGATACCAGTTTCATGCAAGCAGGTCGCGGATCTCGTCATCGCCGTCCACCATGGAAACGGCGACACGCCCCAGAGCCTTGTACGCATCGAGAAGGTCGCCCTCCATCTGAGCCAGATGTCGTTTGATGGTGCCGACATCGCCACGCACCACCGGCCCCGTAAGCGATGCCGCCGGGCCGAGTTCCTTTAGATTGGCGAGGGTTCCTTGCATCAACGGGATATATGGGCCGATGGTCCCGGCGGCCTGATCAACCAAGGCACCGAGCACAACGAGGTAGTTCGACGCGATCACGGCCGCCGCGTGATACATGGTCCTGTCCTCTTCTGCCACCCAATACACATGCCCTGACAAGTCTGAGACGAAACCTTCCGCCCAAGGCCGCAGCCTTTCTTCGCAGGTGACTCCGAACCACGATCCAGGTATGCGTTCGATGCCGCGCTCGACATCAGGGACCGATTGCAGAACATGGATGGCAAACACGTCAACGCCTTTATCAGCCAGTGGCGCAAGTGGGGCGATGCCGACCGCGCCGCAAACATGAACGACTTTTTCGCAGGTCGCCCCAGATGCCGCGATCCTTGCGACGACATCCGACAGATGATCGTCAGAAACGGCGATGAGGATGCAGTCTGCCCCGTCGATGACATCTTCTAGTTCCGTTGACGAGACACATCGAAGATGGCGCACGGCTCGATCAAGCGATGCACTGGATCTTGCACTGCACCCAGTTATCGTGTGTCCGGCGCGCTGCAGCAGTACTCCCAGCGACACACCAACCCGACCGGCCCCAACGATGGCAAAGCTAGACACGACGCACCCCAGCAGGATCGCGTTCGCAGAATGCCGACAAGGGTTCGCCCGAGGGAAGTTCGAGATTGGGATCCAATTCTAAAAGAGGGATCAGAACGAAAGCGCGCTTAGTGAGTTCGGGATGGGGAACCACCACATCGTCACTATCGATGGTCTCGCTGCCGTAGAGCAACAGATCAAGATCGATCTCGCGCGGCCCCCAACGGTCCGACGGCGTTCTGCCCACCTCAGATTCAACGCGCTTAAGAGCTGATACGACCTCGGTCGGCGTCAGCAAGGTCGTCGCTTCGCACGCAGCATTTAAAAAGTTCGGTTGATCAGTAACGCCCACAGGATCGGTGTCATAGAAGGAAGAGACCTTCACGACTTCGATGGAAGCGGCTGACAGTCCCTCTAAAGCTCGCCCGAGATTCGCTGCTCGATCGCCGAGGTTGGAGCCCAATCCGATAAACGTCCTCAACGGTGTCGCCGTAATTCGACCCCAGCGCCCACTGCGGACTTGGCGATGCGGACCGTCGTTTCCTCGACCCGGGTATCGCGCAAAACCACTTCGACCAGTCGCCCTGCTAGAGCCTCGATCAAGTTGAACTCTTCATCTTCAACAACGCGCGTGACCGTTTCGATCAACTGGGCGTAGTCGAGCGTGTCGCCCAGGTCATCTGACTCCACCGCCCCGGATAGGTCGAGATCGCATTCCACGTCGATGATGAAGTACTGTCCGGCTCGTTTTTCTTCAGCAGTGACACCATGATGGCCAAAGACTTTCAGGTTGCTGATAAAGATACGGTCGCTCATGCTCGCACGATGGCTTCGGTCATGCGAACAACGCGTACCATCTCTTTCACGTCGTGGACGCGCACGACGGCGGCACCATGCGAAACGCACCAGGCAACCACGGCAGCAGTACCTTCCATGCGGTCATCGGCTTAAACATCGAGTGTTGAACCTATGAAAGCCTTACGCGACGGACCGACCACAACCGGATAGCCCTGTTCAGCGAACACTCGGAACCCGTTCAGGATCTGAAGATTGTGCCGGGCAGTTTTTCCAAAACCGATACCGGGATCGATGGCGATGGCGTCTGGACTTATCCCAGCCTGCAAAGCCTCGTTGACAGCGGACATGAGTGCGTCTTGGACGTCTTCAACGACATCTTCATATTGAGGGTCGAATTGCATGGTGCCAGGTTCACCCTGCATGTGCATCAATACAACCCCAACCTTCGAATCGCTGACGACCTTGACCATGTTGGGGTCGGATCGCATCGCCGAAACATCGTTGACGATACTCGCCCCAACTTCGATCGCAGCCTGTGCAACCGATGATTTAGTTGTATCGACAGAGATAGCGACATCCGAGGTAAGTGCCAGCGCTTTGATGACTGGCACCACTCGGCGGATCTCTTCATCTGGCGCGACCGGCGATGCCCCCGGCCGAGTGGACTCGCCACCGACATCGATGATGTCCGCACCCAGAGCCACCATCTCGAGCCCCTGTTTGATCGCAACTGAAGGATCGAGGAACAGTCCCCCATCAGAAAAAGAATCGGGAGTGACGTTCAATATCCCCATCACATGCACACGTTCGAAAACTCGAAGTTCGCGTTCTCGGCACCGCCACATCAGACGCCTCGCAACAAAGACATGACTTCCTGGCGAGTTGCGGGGTTCTCGCGGACGAGGCCGCGTACAGCCGAGGTGATCGTTATGGCACCGGGTTTTTGGACGCCGCGCATGGTCATACAAAGATGTTCCGCCTCGACGATAACCATGATCCCGCGTGGCTGAAGGCGCGACTCCAACGCATCTGCGATCTGCATGGTTAGCCTCTCCTGTACCTGCGGGCGGCGAGACGCAACGTCAACCACTCGAGCCAGTTTCGAAAGACCTGTGATCTGACCCTTCGTGTTAGGGATATAGGCAACGTGCGCCTTGCCGAAGAATGGGAGCAGATGGTGTTCGCACATCGAGTAGAGCGAGATGTCCTTCACCATGATGACCTCGTCATAGTTCGACTCGAAAAAGACATCGATCTCATCCGCCGGGTCTCGATCGATACCACTGAACAATTCTTTGTACATGTCGGCAACGCGTTCTGGAGTTGCCTGAAGGTCCTTGCGCGAAGGTTCTTCCCCTATGCCTTCGAGCAATTCCTTCACTGCGTTTGCGATGCGCTGCTCATCCATCGAAATCCACCTGGTTAAGCTTACGGATGGTATATCCAGTCCAAACCTTCTTGTTCCAAAAAACGTCGGTCTTAACGATGGCCTCGGCCGCTTTGGGCGATTCAACGTCGAGGACAAGAAGGCTCGCACTCAAGTCGTCGAACGCCCCAGCAAGAACCAACGCGCCTTCAGCGAATAGTTTGCCCAACCGTTCTAGATGCTCAGCGCGAAAAGGCTGCCGCTTGTTCGCCGCATCCGCTACATATTTTGCTTCGACCACGTACATCACTTGCTCCCTACGTATAGGCCTCGCGTGGTAAAGGCATCACTGAGGAATTCGACTTGCAACCCAGCATCGGCAAAGGCTGCTCGATAGTCGTCGTCAGTGAACAGGCCCAACTCGTGCGTCTCGGTGAAGTGCTCGATGCCATCGCGTGTGGCGACCAGGTAATGAAACGACAACAAGGAAACAGAACCATCTCGAGCACTTATATTGAATCTGGCAATCTTCACATCGGGCTCATCAATGAAGTTGGCACCCAGATGGCCATCTTCCCATTTGTTAGGAAAGATCCAAGGCTCTACGAGCAGCAGACCATCGGGTGCCAGGTGCTGGGACATGCAAGCCACAGCATCACTAAGTTTCTGCGTCGTTAAGGTGTAGCCGATCGATGAAAATAAACACGTGACGACATCGAAGACCTCGCCGAGGTTGAAGGCCGTCATGTCCTGCTGCAGCAGCCTGACCCCTGGCAAGCGGCCCTTGGCCACCGTCAGCAGGCCTGCGTCAAGGTCGACTCCGGTTACCTCGTAATGGTGTTGCAGGTGTTCGAGGTGAGTGCCCGTACCGCATGCGACATCGAGCAACGACCTCGCCTCGGGACGACGTTCCTGCAGGATCTTTCGCAAGGACTCCGCCTCAACGGCATAGTCTTTGAATACATAGATGAGGTCATAGATTGAAGCAGATTTGTTGAACATACAACGGAGTCTACCGGCAGGTTTTCTCAGATACCCGCCCGGCACCTGTCCAGATATGCGTGCCGTGGGGACGGGCAAGGTGACGTCGGTTCCCTACGCATAGTCCCCGGTGGCATCGACAACCCCAAATCGATAACGCTCCCCTGAACCTGGAAAATATTGTGAGACGCGCCTCCCTTGGGTTGGGTTAGGCCGGGGCTGGTTCGGTACCTGGGCGGCGTCGAGGTTTCGCCGGGGTCTTGGCGGGGGTCGTTACAGGAACAGGGTCCTTGACGACGGCAGCGACCCTTCCGAGACCTTGAAGTCTTCTTGGAAGTTCGCCGCGGGCCGCGCGCTTGGGAACATCAGCCAGCAGTGCTTCGACTTCCTTTTTCTCAAGCGTTTCCTTTTCGATCAAAGAATCGACCATGGCTCCGAGTTGGTCCCGATATGTCGTGCAAATAGCCCAGGCTTCCTCGTGAGCTTCGTCCATAAGGCGGCGGATCTCTCCGTCGATCTCGTTGGCCATTGCCTCGGAATAGTCAGGGTGCGACGAAAGGTCGCGGCCCAAGAACGGCTGGTCCACCTTTTCGCCAAGGGCCATCGGGCCGATGCGTTCACTCATCCCGTACTCACAAACCATCCGGCGAGCAATCTTGGTAGCGCGTTCAAGGTCATCTCCAGCACCGGTAGTTGGGTCTTGAAAGACGATCTCTTCCGCGACGCGGCCCCCAAGCAACATGGCGAGTTCGTCGATAAGTTCTGAGCGCGACACCAAAAAACGGTCTTCAAGTGGAAGGGTGAGCGTGTAGCCCAATGCCCGCCCACGGCTGATGATCGACACCTTGTGGACCGGGTTAGCGTTGGGTAGCGCCCAACTGACCAGCGCGTGGCCAGCTTCGTGATACGCGATGACCTTCTTCTCGCGGTCGCTGATGATGCGGCTCTTACGCTGCGGCCCCGCCATGACGCGCTCGATAGCCTCTTCGAGTTCGTCCATACCGATGTCTTTGGTACCACGACGAGCGGCAAGCAGTGCCCCTTCGTTGATCACGTTTGCAAGATCGGCCCCCGTGAAACCAGGAGTACGTCGGGCAAGCACTTCGAGATCTGCATCATCGCCCATCGGTTTGCCTCGGGCATGTACCTTCAAGATCGCCTCGCGACCTTTCAAGTCGGCGCGATCGATAACTATCTGACGGTCAAACCGACCAGGGCGAAGCAGGGCCGGATCCAAGATGTCCGGACGGTTTGTTGCTGCCATCAAGATGACGCCGGTACGGACATCGAAGCCATCCATCTCGACGAGCAGTTGGTTCAAAGTTTGTTCACGCTCATCGTGACCGCCACCAAGGCCGGCACCACGGTGACGACCGACAGCATCGATCTCATCAACGAAAATGATGGCTGGCGAACTCGCTTTGGCCTGTTCGAAAAGATCACGTACCCGAGCGGCCCCAACCCCGACGAACATCTCGACGAAATCGGAGCCGGAGATCGAGAAGAAGGGAACGCCCGCTTCTCCAGCGACGGCACGAGCCAGCAGGGTTTTTCCGGTGCCGGGAGGGCCGAACAGCAAGACACCCTTGGGAATCTTCGCCCCCATAGCTTGGAATTTAGCGGGGTTTTCCAGGAACTCTTTTATCTCGACGAGTTCCTCGATGGCCTCATCGACCCCGGCCACATCGCCGAAGGTGATCTTGGGCTGGTCTTTACTTACGGTTTTGGTCTTTGCCTTTCCGAACGACATCACCCTGTTACCACCGCCCTGCATCTGGTTCATGAGGAACAAGAAGACGGCGATGATGATGATGAACGGAAGGATGCTGCCGATAAGCGAAGTCCAGAACGATGGATTGTCGTTCTTGATCTCAAGGCGTACATCTGGATTCTGCGCTAGTAGATCGTCGAGCCCTTTGGAGTCTAGGAATGTTGACTGGTAGCGCTTCCCGTTGCTCAGCTTGCCTTCGAGCTTGGACGAATTCTTGGAGACCTCGACGGTCTTGATCGAACCCGCAACCAGCTGCTGCTTGAACTGCCCATATTCGATCTTCTTAACGCCCGCGTCCTTGTTTATCGAATAAGTCACGGACCAGATGACCGCGATTATCACGAGGAAGTACAAGATGGGGTTGCGTATGATTCGATTCATGCTGGAATCAGGTTATCACCAGCGCACGACTAACCGAACGGGACCCTACGGGTCAACAACGCCTTGCAGCAACGCCACGTACGGCAAGTTTCTGAACCTTTGGGCGTAATCAAGCCCATAACCGATCACGAAATCAGGGGGGATCTGGAAACCTTCATACCGAACTTCGGTTTCCACCTTTGGGCTGCCTTTCCTGATGAGCGCACAAACCTCGAGGCTGGCGGGCTGCCGAGCTCTCAGGTATTTCAGAAGATAGTTGAGTGTCAAACCCGAATCGATGATGTCTTCGACAAGCAGCACGTCACGGCCAGTGATCTCGTAATCGAGATCCTTCAAGATCCTGACGACTCCCGATGTTCGAGTGGACGAGCCATAACTAGACACGGCCATGAAATCGAACTCCAGCGGTAGTTGGATCTCGCGCGCAAGGTCACTCATCATGATGAATGCCCCCTTCAGCACTCCGACCAACAGCAGATCGCGTCCTAAGTAGTCGTCGGTTATGCGTTTGCCCAGTTCACGGATCTTGTCCTGGATCTCGTGCTCGGTGATGATGATCTCGCCAATCGAAGGCGTGTCGAGGATGCTCACTTAACGCATGCTAAGCGAAGAATGTTTTTCGTACCTGGGCCGATCTTGAAGCGGTCGTCGATCCGATAACCAACTACCCACGCGATGTCGTCTCCGGCGACCAAGACCGGAACACGTTCACGATCGAACCTGGGCACTTTCAGATCGGTGAACAGGTCCTGGAGTTTCTTCGAACCAGCCATACCAAGGGGAACGAAACGGTCACCTGGCTGCCATTGCCGGACCACCAAAGCCCGATCGCCGATGACATCGGCATCCAATTCCGCAACATCGCCGTCTGATCTGTGCCCGACAGTGGCCCCGACAGTGGCCCCGATAGTGGCCCCGACGGTAAAGGTAAGCCCCCACTCCTGTGATCGAACCTGGGAGCGAACCGCACCGGTGCGAAGATGGACCTGTGGAAGATTTGGTTTTTGGGCGGGACAAGGGCCAAACACTAGACGATCGTGTTCCCACCAAACCCACGATTGTTTCGAAACACTGAGCCGCGGACCAACACGACCGAGCACCTTGTTCTGGATATCGGTGAGCAGTGCGCCTTTCGGCTCGATGCCATGCGCGAGCAACGCAGTCGCCACATGGGAACGCTCGCCAAGGCCAGATGCAATGCGATTGTGACGACCAAGAGCGGCGAGTTGCAGAATCGTCTCATCGCTCAGTTCCTTGCGGATGCGATTGCGCGTGAAACGAACATCATCATTGGTTGGATCGGTTACGAAACGCACACCGTTGGTGTTGCAGAACGCATGCGTGTCCGCGCGGCGAAGATTGAGTAACGGTCGAACGATGCGGCCCCGCACTGAGGGGATCCCGAGAGCGAACCCTCCCCGTTGCTGGCGCATCGCAACGGTCTCGGCATCATCGTCAAGCGTGTGACCAGTCGCGATGCCGACACATCCAAGTTCGTCAGCGATCTTCTCGAGGGCCGCGTAACGCACGCGACGCGCCTCGGCTTCA
>JBDSRR010000204.1:0-2387 GCA_039929185.1 Actinomycetota bacterium | reverse complement strand
AGCACGCGAGCACCGGCATCAGCATCGAGTGTTGATAACAGATACTTCTCATCCGACTCAGCGGAAGCATCGACGATCCGCCCGTCTTTGAACTCAAGCCGCACTCCGTTGCATCCATGTCACTCATGGACGGCAGGAAATTCTGAATACGTGATGACTCCCTGGGTACCGTCTTCAACTGGTGAATAAAAGAATTCACCGCCCGGCATATTCAAGTGTCCATCATCGATCATGGCCTCGCGCCCTTCGAGAACGACAACCAAGTCGGTGCCGGCGCCAACTATGCGAACCTCGCTGGTCTTGTCGAAACGATCCGCGACATGACGCATCTTGCGGCCTTCGTCATCCCAATCCAAAAGGCACGCTCCGTAGAGGAAATCCGCGAACGCTGCAAGAGGCATGCCCGCATCTTGAGCCAACGCCGCTGTCGGGTATTGGCATCCAACCCAAGGCACATCGAGACTCAAACGACGGTCGTTCACTGGTTTGCGCCCCTTCGCAAACGCGGCAAGTTTGGGCCCATCGATGTCGGCAGAATCGCGCGTATTGTCCGGATCGGTGATGATTATGTACGCGTCAACAGCGCGTCCTTCGAACTCGACTATCGATGGCAAGGTTTCGATGACCGCATTATCTGCAGCACGCTGCCACGTCACCATCGAAGATCCGAGAGCGATTCGCGGCAAAGCAAACGCTCCCCGCTCAGCTATCAAACGAATCACTTCTTCGATGAGCGGACGCGACTCGAAGGTGGTCGACTGCACGATCACTTGCCAGCCTGGTTGAACCCCAACACTGCGCTCAACTAAAAGGCGAGCGTAATCAGATATGCGGCTGTCGGTCATAGCGCTGTCATAGCGCTGTCATCGCGCAGTCAGGGGCTCTTGTCCTGCCGCCATGCGAACTGCCATGGGATCCGGGGCAAGTTTCTTACCGGGGATGATCTGCTCGATGGCATCGATGATCTCCGCCGGCTCCCACGTCTTGTCCTGTTGTATGACTCCCGCCGGCGTCCAACCCTGCAGCAGTGCGATGCTGCCGCCTTGGACTCCAAACACCTGACCAGTGATGCCAGCGGCATCGTCGGTCGCAAGGTAGGCAACGATGGGAGCGATGTTTTGGGGGCCGAATGAATCAAACCCCTCGTCGGGTACGGTCAAGCCACCGAAAAGTGCCTCAGTCATGCGGGTTCGGGCCGATGGCGAGATGGCATTCACGGTAACTCCGTAACGCTGGACCTCTTGCCCAAGGATGACGGTGAAAGCAGCGATGCCCGCTTTGGCCGCCCCATAGTTCGCTTGACCAACATTGCCGTACAAGCCAGACGGAGATGAAGTGTTGATGACTCGACCGAATACCGGCTGCTCCCCGGACTCTTTGAACTTATTGCGCCAGTAACTAACCGCGTGACGCGTGCAGTTGAAGGTCCCCTTGAGATGCACAGCGATAACAGCATCCCATTCTTCTTCAGACATATTTACAACCATGCGATCGCGCAAGATGCCTGCGTTGTTGACCAATATGTCAAGGCTCCCGAACTGCTCGACGGCTTGATTTATCAGCCCTTCAGCCTGCTTGAAGTCGGCCACGTTGGCATCGTTCATCGCGGCTTCACCGCCGGCTTCCACTATCTCCTTAACGACCAATTCGGCCGGACTCGCATCTTGTCCCTCGCCGGAAACCGAAGCACCTACGTCATTGACGATGACCTTCGCGCCCTCGCGAGCCAACAACAACGCCTCCTCCCGGCCAATGCCTCTGCCAGCGCCGGTAACTATCGCGACCTTCCCATCAAGCAATCCCACTTGGCCCATGTCGATCTCCTTCGTAGAAAAAAGGCAATCCTACCGCGGTAATGTAGGCGACATGGCGATCAAACACCTTCGGAGGCTTCTCAAGATTTACGTCCTGCGGCCCCGGTTGGTGGCCTTGGCGTTCGCCGGAGCAGGCTTAGCGATAGCAGCGCAAGTGGCGATACCTCTCATCATGCGTGAAGTGATCGACCGCTCGATAAGAACGGGCGACGCCGATCGGCTGATTCCGCTCGTAGGCGTCTTCTTCGCGGCCGCGATAGTCAGGGCAACCGGGATCTACCTTCGAAAGATCTACGCAGCCAGGGCAGAAGTTGCAACTGAGACGCTATTGCGTTCGCAGTTGTACGACCACGTACACGCCCTCGACATGGCATACCACGAGCAGATGGCAACTGGTCAGTTGATGTCGCGTGCGTCCAGCGACTTACAGCAGATGGGCAACACGCTCGGCGCTTTCCCTTTCTTCCTCGCCACCTATCTGTACCTTCTGATAGTTAGCGGGATCCTTCTTTTCATCGACCTTCCCCTCGGGGCGGCCCTATTGACAACGCTTCCCTTGATGGGATACATGGC
>JBDSRR010000203.1:0-3621 GCA_039929185.1 Actinomycetota bacterium | reverse complement strand
TTGATAACACCGCCGCCGGGCGCCTTTTCCTTTCGCGTCCATCTCACTCCAACCAACGCGCCATCTTCCCAGACGGGTTCCGTTGCTTCGGTTTGAAATCGATATTCGGCACCTGCATCTTGTGCGTGCTGCGCTACTTCTTTGTCGAGGTCGAGGCGGGGTCGGACCAAACCGAAATGCGGATAACCGGCCCCTTTGGGAAACTCGATCTCTAAGGTGCGGCCGTGGGCCAGGACCCGGAGTCCGTGAACACGCTGATACTTCGCCAGTTGAGAACCGAGCCCCATATCGTCGAGAACTTTGATGGCCCTAGGTGTCAGACCGTCACCACAAGTTTTAGCCCGCGGGAACTGTTTTTTTTCGAGCACCAGCACCCTTGCGCCGGTCGAGGCGAGATAGCGAGCGGCAGCGGATCCGCCCGGCCCTGCGCCGACAACTATGGCATCGTATTCGGCCATCTTCGGCGTCTCCTGTCTTGCTCAGACTGACTCGGCTTGGGCTAAAGGGACTTTGTGAAAAACTTCACAAAGTCCTTGGTATTGTACCCCCTCCCCTGCCGGCGCCGTTAGTAGGTGTATCGGTGCCCCGTCTACAGCGCGGCGGCAGAGGTACTTGCAAAGTGCTTGTTCAACTCCCATAATGCATGTATGAAGAGCGTCCAAATTCGGGATTTGCCTGACGAAACTCACTCCACACTGAGACGCAGGGCGGCAGATCAGGGCATGTCCTTACAGGAGTACCTACTCTCGTTACTGAACGACCTCGCTGGCAGACCCACTGTGGCTGAAGTCATTGCGCGCGCGGGAGGGCGTTCCGGCGGGAAGGTCGGACTGGTGAAGGCCGCCTCTGATCTACGCACCGAGCGGGTCCGTCACTGATCGTTGTCGATGCCTCGGTTCTCGCCAACGCCCTTGGAGATGATGGCAATGATGGCGACCAAGCCCGAGACCGCCTCCTCCGTGACACTTCGCTACATGGTCCACATCTCGTCGATCTCGAGGTCTTGTCAGTCCTTCGCCGCCGCGTAGCCTCGGGTGATATGGATGAGCGACGAGCTACTTTTGCTATTCGAGATTTAGAGGAGTTACCTCTGGTTCGCTATCCCCACATCGGCTTTGCCAATCGGATCTGGTCGCTGCGAAGCAACCTGACGTCCTATGACGCCGCCTATGTCACCCTGGCGGAGGAACTCAACGCCATCCTCGTCACCGCAGATTCACGCCTTAGCGGCGCTCCGGGACTTCGCTGCAAGATCGAGGTTCTCGGCTAGAAGCAAGGTCCGAAAAACCTCTTTTAGTGACCCGGGCTAGTGGCGGCCTCATCCGGAGCGTGAAAGCAAGTGAAAGTTTGATCTTCGCCCACTATGCAGCCTGTTGTGGCTCTATCAACATCGGCGCTGCCAAAGGCCATCAGATAGACCACCGCCCACAGTGGAATCGCGATCAGCGCAACCATCAACCAGTTAGGGATGCGGGCGTCACGAACCTTGACACCGCCGATCTCGGTCCATCGGTCTTCATCCGCAGGTTCCAGGAGTTGTCCAAACTCGGGCTCGAAAGCCACCTCCACCACAACTTGCGGGGCCTCAACAACCAAAGGCGCTTCGACCTCGGCCACCTGTGGCGCGGGGTCGGGAACAGCGACCGGTGCTGGGGGCGGCGTTTCCACGGGTGCAGGTGAAGCCTCCGTGGGCGGCGGTGCTTCGGATGGTGCCCTTCCACTTTCCTTTTCAAGTTTGACTTTCCATGCTTCGTGAGGATCGATCGGATAACCCTGGCGAGCCCTTGCTTCAGCCGCCTTCGACCTAGCCTCGGCAACTCTTGGATCGGATCCTTTACTCAACTCCTCTGCGAGAACGGCCGCCCTGGCTTCTTCGGGAGTGGTCACTTCGAGGCCCCCTCACACGTAAGGCTGAGCAGGTAAGACGAGAGCCCACTTAATTCGTCCTCATCAAGGAAGTGCAGCCGAGGCATGGTGGATGCTGGTTTGGTGGCGCGCGGGTTCTTGAGGTAAGAGTTCAACGCCACCGCATCTTTCTGGCGATCTCCAAAACAGGAAAGATCAGGGCCGATCCGTTGGAAACCCAACATGGGACGATCCTCGCGCGCTATCCGACCTGCATCGGTCGCCGATCCAAGACCGATGTCATTCGAAACCGCCCTCACCTGCTGGGTATGGCAATAGATACAACCCTGGGCTTCATAGACACTCCTACCACTGGCCTCGATCCTGGTCAGTGGTTCAACGGTGGCGACTGTCGATTTAGCGACGATAGGGCCCCCCAATACCAAGCCCGCCCCAAGCAGAAAAAGTCCCAGAGTCCCGGCAACGACAGGTTCGAGCCGCATCAAAATGCCTCCACAGCCTGGACTACTTCGATGGGTCGTAGTTCTCCGGATGACGAGGCACGGAACAGATTCAACGCAAAGATCACTTGGCCGAACAGAAACATCGCAGCACCCACTGTACCGATGGCCCGCAATTTTTCTACGGTTGAAAGCGCTACGTTAAAACCGCTTCCGTAAGACAACGGAAGCTGATTGGCCACCCCAGCATTGAAGACGGCGGCCGACATCGCTCCTGCCCCGATGGCCGATATTGCAACTAAACACACTCCGAATACCGTTAGCCAGAAGTGCATGGTGATGGTCATCCCATGCATCCAACTTCTACCCATAAGCCGCGGCAAGGCATAGGTGATCAGGCCCGCGGCCCAAAGTGTGCATGCCCCCATAAGCAGGAACCACACCTGTCCAGCGGTCCAATCAGTAACGCCGACGCGAGCGACCGAGCGGAATCCCTGGACGGTACCTTGCAACATTGCTGCCGCCCAAAGAACCGTTCCGCCCACCATGAATCGCACCGACGGATGCGATGGAACTCGGTCCCAAACCGTCCGCAATGTTGCGAACGTATTTACGACGACAGTTAGCACGGTGACCAACAGACCTATGGACGCCGCTATCGAAACTGTTTGCAGCCATACCGGGCCAGGCCCGAAGATCTGGCGGGCTTGACCGGTCAAAGGTCCAAGGAACGCGAGCGTCCAAAACCCAACACCTGCCAGCCGGTGCGAATACAACGGGGCACCTGTTGCTCTTGGGATCACGTAATAAAGCGCACCTATGCCCACTGCCCCGAACCAAAGATTGAGCACCGCATTGAGGCCGAACACGTCGGCTATCGAATCCGCAACGCCGGTCAGTGGAAGCAGTCTGCCAAAGATGATGGCCAGCGGTGCCCATATCGCCGCGCCCGCAAAGAACCAAGCAGAAACATAAAGAGATGGTTCGCTTCGTGATGAAATAGTTCGTACAACGTTTAGCGCAACACCGAGCGTCGCTACCAGCAGGAGCACGTACAGCCCATTTGGCAATTCAGAGAATGGATGCCCTTGAGGCCCGATTCCAAGATTGACCGCGATCCCCAAAATCACTGACAGATTCATCAAGGCAACAGCCAGAAATCCCAGCTTCTCTGAATGCATCGGCGAGCCAGTGACTCGAGGCAGGACATAGAAGATGGCGCCTATACCGGCCAACGCCAGCCATCCATATTGGATCGAAACCGAGGCAACCGCGCTCAAGCGTCCGTAGGAAAGAAATCGGCCAGAAAGAAATT
>JBDSRR010000202.1:0-3728 GCA_039929185.1 Actinomycetota bacterium | reverse complement strand
GAACCTGAAAGCAGTCCTCGGCCCGTGACGAAGCGAGCCAATTTCAGGCTCTTGTCACTGCTTGGCGCTTTCATTGTTTGTCTAGCACTTCTTTTGGCGCGTTTGGTTTTCGTGCAGGCCATCGATTCGGCTCGGTACCATGCCCTGGCAGCGAACCAGCGCGAGAGGCGCATCATTCTTGCTCCTCAGCGAGGTTCGATCTTCGATCGCGATGGATCCGAACTTGCCATGTCGCTTGAGATGAAATCGATCTACGCGAATCCCCGTTTCATAGCTGATCCCGCTGGCGCGGCGGCTCAACTGGCACCGGTGCTCGGCATGGATGTTGCGGTGCTCATCGCCAAACTGTCGAGGAGCAATGGGTTCGTCTACCTGGCCCGCAAGGTCGATCCTGGCGTTGCGGAGAAGGTCGCCGCATTGGGCATCCCCGGTGTCGAATCTGTCGCTGAGTCGAAGAGGTTTTATCCGGCCGGCGCTTTGGGGGCGCAGGTCCTTGGATTCGTGGGGGCTGATAATGCCGGGCTGGGCGGGCTGGAGGGCAGGTACGACAGGATATTGAAGGGATCTGCTGGCGAGATCTTGATGGAGCGCGACCCGAATGGGCGGCCGATACCGCGGGGGCGTTCGTTGATAAAGCCGCCAACGTCAGGCGATGACATCGTTTTGACCATCGACCGAGAGATCCAATTTGCGGCGGAGGAGTCTTTGGCTCGCGCGGTATCAACCTTTAATGCGAAGGCAGGGATCGCCATCGTGATGAATCCGTCAACTGGCGAGATCTTGGCCATGGCAAACGTACCTTCCTTCGACCCTAATGATGTAGAGGGAAGCGATTCAGCAATGCGCAAGAATCGGGCATTGGTGGACATCTATGAACCAGGTTCTGCAAACAAAGTCATCTTGGCGTCCGCTGTTATCGAGGAGGGGGTTACATCTGCGTCTGATGTCATGAGCGTTGCAGACAATTATCGGATCGGGAACAAGATCTTTCACGACGCGCATCCTCACCCAACCGAGAACATGACCTTCGCTGCGATCATCCAAAAGTCATCGAATGTAGGAACGATCAAGACCGCCCAGAAGCTCGGAAAGGGACGACTGTATGAGTACCTTGCCAGGTTCGGTTATGGCAAGCCCACTGGGCTTGATTTCCCAGGCGAGGCAGCGGGCATCCTACCGAAGCCGGACTCCTGGTCGTCTCCATCGATGGGGACGATCCCTATCGGGCAGGGAGTTGCCGTGACGGGGATGCAGATCCTGAGCGTTTTCTCGACGATCGCCAACGATGGAGTGGCCGTTCAGCCGCGTCTGGTCCGGGCGACCATCGATGGACAAGGGAAGCGTCGTTTGTCGCCCAGCCCCGCGACTCACCGTGTCATCAGTGCCGCCACAGCGAAGAAGGTGACCGCCATATTGGCGGGGGTCACTGAAGGCGAAGACGGCACCGGGCACATGGCGGCTATCGCCGGTTATCAAGTGGCAGGCAAAACGGGGACTGCTCAAAAACCGTTGCCGGGCGGTGGCGGCTATGGCGGTTACATCGGGTCCTTTGTCGGGTATGCGCCTGCTGGTGATCCTCAACTTGCTGTGGCTGTCATCCTTGACGAACCTTCGCCGATATGGGGCGGAGTGACTGCGGCTCCTACGTTTAAAGAGATCATGCAATTCTCGTTGCGTCACTTGGGCATCGGCCCCGCCCTTGCAATAACCATCGAAGGAAAACCCTTGTTAAAGGCATCGTCGTCGTCAAGACCAGTTGCCGATTAGAGGGCGATACTCTGGCACCATGAAACTTAGCGAGATCGCGCAAGTCATGGGAGTGGTCCGTCCGCCGACAGAAGCCGAAGTCACCTCCCTTGCATACGACCCATCCAAAGTTGTTTCAGGTAGCCTCTTTTTCTGCATCAAAGGGCACAAGCGCGACGGGCATGAGTTTGCCCAACGAGCCGAGTCTTTAGGTGCTGTCGGCCTCGTGTGCGAATCAGCCGTCGACGTTCGGATACCGGTGCTTTCCGTTGCGAATAGTCGCATGGCCTTAAACGCTATTTCGTCGCCCTTTTTCGGGAACCCATCCACATCGCTTCGGATCTTCGGAGTGACTGGCACCAACGGCAAGACCACCACCTCGTTCATGATGGATTCGATCTTCCGGGCATCGGGCGACTTGAGTGGCCTCATCGGCACGATCGAAACCCGCGTCGGCGACGATGTCATGCCTGGAACGTTTGCGGGCTTGGGAACCCCAGAGTCATGTGATCTTCAGATGTTGTTGTCGCGCATGCGCGACGCCGGTGTGGCATCGGTAACCTTGGAAGCAACCTCGATCGGACTCGATCAGGGTCGTATCGATGGAACCTTGTTCGATGCGGTGGCCTTCACGAATCTAACCCGAGACCACATCGAGGATTACCATCACAGTTTCGAGGCTTACTACCAGGCAAAACGAAAACTGTTCGAAAAGTCCCGGGCGCGAGCAGCAGCGATCAACATCGATGACGATTGGGGAAGGCGCCTTATGCATGAATGCGAACTCGATGTCATCGGTTTTGCGGTCGACCGAAAGGCCGATGTAAATGCGATCGACGTAAGGCTTGGTTCCGACGGATCGTCGTTCACCGCTGTTGGTCCGGGCTTTGAGGTACCGGTTGAGATTGCGATGCCCGGTCCCTTCAATGTTTCGAACGCATTGTGTGCGATATCGGCCTCGCATTTGATGTCCATCGATGTCGAGGCAGTGGCTCAAGGCCTGAAAGATCTACCGGGTGTCCCTGGACGATTCGAATCCATACGATGCGGGCAGGAGTTCGCTGTCATCGTTGACTACGCGCACACTCCGGACAGCTTGGGAGGAGTCCTTCGAGCAGCAAGACATATGACCAAGGGTAGTCTGTTGGTCGTTTTTGGATGCGGGGGAGACCGAGACCAGTCCAAGCGTGCTCTCATGGGCGAAGCGGCGGCCAAGACAGCCGATGTCGTATTTGCCACGTCGGATAATCCTAGGAGCGAAGACCCCGTAGCGATCTTGAAGCAGGTCGAGTCAGGGATCCTTGCATCTGCACCGCCTGGGGGCTACAGCGTCATCGTCGATCGTACTGAGGCGATAACAAAAGCCCTTGGACAAGCAACCGAGGGAGATGTCGTCGTGATCGCCGGTAAAGGCCATGAGACCGGGCAGGAGTTCGCATCACACACGGTCGAGTTCGATGATCGTCTCGTTGCCGCGCGAGTTTTGAAGGAAATGGGATACGACTCATGAAGATGTCCATCGAAGAGGCGACTCGCGTTATGGGTGCAACCCTAGTGCTCGGCAAGGGTCCGAGAGCCCAAGTGGCAGGGGCATCGATCGATTCACGTTCGATATCGCCGGGCGAGCTGTTCTTTGCGATAACTGGAGAGTTTCTGGATGGTCACGATTTTGCAGAAGACGCTTCGCGCAAAGGAGCGGCGGGAGTTGTGGTTAGCCGCGAAGTGTCGACCGATGGTGATCAGTTGATCGTCGCCGATCCTGCGGTCGCTCTGGTGCGACTGGCGTCTTGGGTTCGCGACAGCATCGACCCACTGGTTGTGGGAGTAACTGGCTCGGTGGGCAAAACCAGCACGAAGGACCTTCTACATGCTGTCGCTGCCGAGCGCTACTCGACGGTGGCTGCTACGGGATCATTCAACAACGACCTCGGAGTCCCCTTGACCCTTCTTAGGACCCTTGAGGAAACCGAGGTACTGGTGTG
>JBDSRR010000201.1:0-8616 GCA_039929185.1 Actinomycetota bacterium | reverse complement strand
TGAAGATCGTTGTTGGCTTCAAGCGCCCGCGCTATACGAAACAGCTCATCGGCAACACGCTCGACTTGGTCTTCTGAACGAGCGATGTCGAATATGGCTTTGGCGTAGGCCATGCTTACGCTTCCTTGCTCTGCACGTCACGGATGAAAGCATCAACAAGATCGCGTTGAGAATCGGCCGTGAGTTCCTTTTGGACGATCTGCGATGCGATCTGAGTAGACCAAGAAGCGAGCTGGGTCTGGAGCTCCGCCATAGTGCGATCGCGCTCGCCAGCCAATTCCTTCTGTGCCTTATCGACGATCAAACGCGCATCGCCTTCCGCACGCTGGATCAAATCGGCGCGAACAGTTTCCGCAGCCTGGCGTGCCTCATCGACTATGCCGTTGGCCTCTTCACGAGCGTGCGCTACTCGCGACTTGTAATCCTCGAGCACACGTTCGGCATCGAGACGCGTTTCTTCGGCTCGTTCGAGATCTGCCTTTATCCGTTGTTCCCGGTCAGCAAGACCTTCTTGCAATTTTGGAAACACTCTCTTGGCCAAGAAGAACAGCACGACCAAGAAGGCGATAGTGGTCCAAACATACAGACCTGTCTCAACATCAAGAGGGTTGAAACCCCCCTCTTCAGCTATAGCAAGCAGCGTCATTCGAACCTCCTAAAGAACGAACAGCAAGAGGATGGTTACGACGAAGGCGTACAGCACCTGGGCTTCAGCCAACGCGAACCCAAGGAACATGAGCCCCTGCAGCGTTCCACGAGCTTCTGGCTGACGACCGATGCCTTCCAGCCCCTTCGACCACAAGATACCGATACCTATGGCACCGCCACCGGCGCCAAGGCCGATAGCCAAACCTCCGCCCAACAGTGCCATTGCTTTGTCCGTAAGACCGACGGCCTCTTTCGCCGCCTCCTGCGCAAGTACGAGATCCAACTTTTAGCTCCTTTCTAGTTTCTTAGTGTCTTTCTTAATGTCCGGGGTGAAGCGCGTCATTGATATAGATGGTTGTGAGGAAGGCGAAAATGACTGCCTGGATGAAGGCAACGAAGATCGCGAAGGCAGTGAAGATGACCTCCATCAACATCGCGATAGGAATGATGATGAAGTGACCAAACGCCAAGGAGCTGCCTACGAGGAAGATGAAACCAACGAAGATCAGCAAGATGACATGGTCGGCGAGCATATTTGCGAATAGACGAACAGCCAAGGAAAACGGCCGGGCAAGCTGAGACACGAGTTCGATTGGGACCATGAGTATCAAAAGTGCCTTGGGAACATCGGGAGGTACCAGCGACTTTTTCCAAAAAGTGAAGACACCGTGTCGCGCCATGCCGATGGCAACAGCCATGAGGTAGATGCCAACCGCAAGGGCGGCAGTCACCCAGATGTTAGACGTCGGGGTGAACCCGATATACGGGATGAGCCCAACCGAGTTCATGAAGAAGATGAAGAAGAAGGTTGTGCCGATGAACGGGAACCAAGTCTTTCCGTCCTTCAAGTTCATCACCGAATAAACGATGTTGTCTTTGACGAAATCCATGGCTACTTCGATCGAGTTCTGTAGTCCCTTTGGCACCAGACGTGGCCTTGAGGCCGCTACCCAGAAAACTGCGATGCAGATGAACGAGGCAAGCCAAATGTTAACCACGGCGTTGGTAGGCGATAGATCGACCCCGCCGATTTTCCAAACAGGCCACCCGGCATAGTGATGGGGCGAAAGGTGCTCGATCAATTGGAGAAACGGCGAGGGTTCCTCTGCCGCTACAAGTGCAAGGTTCAACATTTCCTCCTAACCGATGACCCCACGAGCGCGCAGATCCTGCTTGGCTCGAGGTATCTCTGAAATAACCAGTAAAGCGAAAGCAACTGCAAAAGACCCAACGTATGCCTTGACCATGATGCGGCCGCCAAATAGATGAGCGCCCACCCCTACGGCCACCGCGACAACCAGTCGCAGCACCGCGTCGCGAGCGATCTTAGCGTCAAAGATACGTTGCCTAGAACCAGCCTTCGCGATGTGCGAACGCAGATACCCCGAAGCGTACAAACCAGCCACTACAGAACCTGCAAACGCCCCGGTAGCGGCATGATATCCACTCAAACCAAGGCCGATCACGGCAGCCAATCCTCCGATGACCGATGCCTTCGTGAGCATCCTCGTCGGCCCCCCGGCTAATTCTGTCGATTCCATCGTTTATACAGCCCCCATATACCAGCAGCGCCACCGAACAAGGCTCCCAAGAACAAAAACGCTGGCCCTGTGTGCAGCAACCGGTCTAACAGCCACCCCAGACCCAACCCGACGCCTGTGGTTGCCACCAATTCCGCTGACAATCCCATCGCGAGACCAAAACCTGACATCGAGGAAGGGGGTCGATCTGACGGGTCGGGCATGTGGGCGGGAATTGTATCTCACGGTCACGAATCACTCTCCTGAAAGGACTTTGTGAAACTTTTCACAAAGTCACGATATCAGGATTCTTTCACAGATGCAAACCTTGTTTTTGAGGGGGCAAAACCTTGTTTTAGTCCTGCTGGCTCGCCCAGCGTGGCAAGACCGTATACAGCAGTATTCCGACGGCTGCCGCAATGAACAAGAACGTATAAGTGCGGCCAACATCGAAGGATAAAGACAGCGTGACCCCAGCGGTAACGGAAGCCCACGCATACATGATCAAGACGGCCTGTCGATGTCCGTGGCCGATCTCAAGCAGGCGGTGATGCAGGTGCTGTCGGTCTGCATGGAAGACGTGCTGGCCCCGTCGCGCACGGCGCACGATGGCCAACACAGTGTCGAGGATCGGTATGGCGAGGACGATCAGCGGGATGACCAGTGGGAGGTAGAAAAGCACACTTGCCGCCTGATCGTCCCCGCTTACGGCAGTTCGACCGACTCCTGCCACGGTCGCGGTCGCAAGCAGAAAACCTATGGTCATAGCACCAGAATCACCCATGAAGATGCGGGCTGGATTGAAGTTGTAACGAAGGAAACCGATGCAGGCCCCAACCAAGATGATCGAGATCAATTGAGCGGTTGGCTCCGGCGCTGCCAATCCTTGAAGACTCAATTGATAGCTATAGACAAAGAAGGCACCGGCAGCGATAGCAGTTATCCCCGCGGCTAAACCGTCGAGACCGTCCATCAAGTTAACAGCGTTCACGACGACCACTATCCACAATATCGTTGCGATGGCAGAAAGGTCGGTCCCCATCGAAAGGGCACCAACGCCACCTACGGGGAAACGGAAATATTGCAAACGAACGCCCGACAGGAACACCACCCCGGCTGCTAACAACTGGCCCGACAACTTAACTGGAGCGCGCATGCCCTTTAGGTCATCGATAACCCCAAGGGTAAAGATGATGATGGCCCCAGCCACTATGCCTGCGGCTTCAGACAATGGCCAAGCAAAGAATGATCCGAACAGTGTCCGGAATTGCTTCATGCCCGCTGCCGCGGCAAGTGCAGCCAAGACGCCGGCAAGGATGGCCGCTCCCCCAAGGGTGGGTGTCGGAACGGCATGAACCTTTCGGTCATCCGGGATGTCAACAGCGCCGATCTTTTTGCTCAGCGCCAGCACGCCTGGGGTGGCTGCGTAAGCGACAGCGCCAGCAACTATGAGGACGAGCACGAAGGGGACCACGGGGGTTATTCTGCCATCGGTATGGATGAATCGACGAAGGCCCTTCGAACTAGCGATCCTGAGATCGCTGACCTCATCGAGGCCGAGGAACGACGCGAGCGCGACAAGATCAGACTCATCCCGTCAGAAAATTACGTTTCCCACGCAGTATTGGCAGCTACTGGATCGGTGTTGACCAACAAATATTCGGAAGGCTACCCGGGGCGCCGCTACTACGAAGGTCAGCAGTTTATCGACCCCATCGAAGAACTCGCCATCAGTCGGGCTAAGTCGCTTTTCGGCGCAGACCACGCCAACGTCCAGCCCTATTCGGGCTCACCCTGCAACCTTGCTGTTTACCTTGCCTTCTTAGAACCTGGAGACACCGTTTTAGGGATGGGGCTCGATCAAGGCGGTCACCTTACCCACGGGTGGGATGTTTCTGCCACGGGAAGATGGTTCCGTCCGGTGCGCTACGGAGTTGACCGCGCCACGGGGCGACTTGATTACGACGAGGTTCGCGACGTTGCTAAACGTGAGCAGCCGAAATTGATCTGGGCTGGTGGCACGGCCATACCAAGAACTATCGATTTCGAAGTCTTCAGGGAAATCGCATCAGAAGTTGGGGCTATCTTTGCTGCCGACATCGCTCACATCGCCGGACTAATAGCAGGCGGTGCACATCCTTCGCCGGTAGGGCTCGCCGACGTTGTTACCACTACGACGCATAAGAGTTTGCGGGGGCCGCGCGGTGCGATGTTGCTTTGTGAGCAAGAACACGCAAAGCCGCTCGATCGAGCCGTGTTTCCGGGCCTTCAAGGTGGCCCCCACAATCACACCACTGCTGGCATCGCCGTCGCACTAGCAGAAGCGTCGAGCCCCGAGTTCAAAGACTATGCAGCGCAGATCGTCACGAATGCACGGGCGCTTGCCAAGGGTCTCATCGAACGCGGTTTCGACCTGATATCCGGAGGAACCGATAACCACTTGATCCTCATCGATCTCACCAATAAGGCAGTCACGGGAAAGGTGGCGGCAAAAGCATTGGACATCGCCGGTGTCGAACTGAACTACAACACTGTCCCGTTCGATCCTCGTAAGCCATTCGACCCTTCAGGTATCCGCCTTGGAACTCCGGCTGTCACGTCGCGCGGAATGGGCGAAACCGAGATGTATCAGATAGCTGAGTGGATCGACCGGATCGTGACATCGCCGGGTGACGAAGCATTGGCAGCGAAGACGGCCGATGAGATCAAACAGGTATGCGCCAACTTCCCCGCACCTGGAATCAGGGTGACCGACTAACCCTGACTAACTGATAGCGGCCAGCACCTCGTCGCGCGACGGAAGCTCGGCCTCAGCGGTGCCCGTTTCAGTCGACGTTTCTACTATGCGCTGAACGACCTGCTCGTTGTGTTTCCACGACCCCGGCGGGTCGAGCAACATCCCGCACCGAAACAGCGCACGGTAAACGACTCCATCATTCATTGACGCAACAAGAACCTGCTTCTGGGTAAACGGCGCGTCGGTCCCCGGGACCGGCGTGGGCGGGGGCTCTCCTCGCATCCCCGCTTGCCACAGCACAGTTCGGTTGCGGTCCAGTTGCACCGCGTTCTCGAAACTCGGCACCAGCATCCGCTGTACCTCTGCATCCACGGCCCGGGCCTGCTCCTTTGGGCTTTGCGCCAGATCGAGTACGGTCTTCACGACTGCTGTTGAATGTCCTACCGCGTGTGACACGCCCCGCCCGTACTGAGGATTAGTGATTGCCGCCGCATCACCGATCAGATGAATGCCCGTAACCACCGGCTCGCCATCAACTACCAAACGCCGCACGTAATTCTGCAGGTTTCCCATCGCGCCGACATCGGTTACCGGCACCGATATATTCGGGTCCACCCAGGGCGCCACTGCCGGTGCCATCTGTGTAACTGCGTGGAACGCTTCCGGATCTCTTACCTTCTTCATGGGCCGATCCTCCGGAAGGGCTCCTACCACGACCTGCAGGATTCCGTTATCGCCCGGAAACATGAGGGAGGCGAACCACGGGAACTGCGTCCCGGTGACAAATCCGCTGTTCAAGGGTGGGAGGTCATTGGTGCTGAGGCCATTGGTGCTGAGGTCATTGGTCTTCCGGAGTTGGTAGTGGCGCGTGAAGTAGAGCTGATGCGTTGGTGCCGCTACGAAAGAGGGGGGCCGAGCCCCGATGGCCGAAAGCCATGACTCCACGCCAGTCTTTCGGCCAGACGCGTCGAGGACAACGTCGGCTTCGATCAATTCTCCCGTTGCGGTTCGCACTCCCGTCACGGCAGGTACTCCATCAAGCTGTTTGGCTTCGAGTCCGGCCACGCCGACACCCGAGCGAACCTGGACTCGAGGCTCGGCAAGCACTGCTCGCCTCATGACCGCCTCGACCAACGACCTTCGGGAGTTGATGACGACGAGGTCGTTGTCGCTGTCATCGGGCAACTCACCTCGCAGCGACGGCGGGATGAGTTCATCGGGGCCGCGCACGATTACTCCCACGCGCTCGATGTCTTCGATCACGTCGGGTGCAAACTCTCGCATGGTCTTGACGAACAAACCTAAGAAGGCATGGGCTTGACGGCCGTGAGGCGTTCCGGGCCGCAGCCACAGTGCATGGTCAGAGACGTCACTTGGCAGGTCCGTACCGTCTGCTTCTAAGACGACGACATCGACACCTCCCCGTGCAAGTGCCAACGCTGCGGCCGAGCCCGCGATGCTTCCCCCGATGATGACCGCCTTCATGTCTGACTAACTTTCAAGATTGGCGATCTGTTCGATCCTTGCGGTATGCCGCCCACCCTCAAATGCAGTTGTCAAGAACACGGCAAGTATCTCGATCGCTAGATGTGGAGCAACTATTCGCGCTCCCATCGTGAGGATATTGGCATCATTGTGCAGTCGAGCCATACGGGCTGTGTAGAGATCGTTACAAAGTGCGGCTCTTATCCCTTTGGTCTTGTTCGCCGCTATCTGTTCCCCCTGGCCGCTGCCGCCCAGGACGATGCCGTACTGGCAATCTCCCGATGCCACTAACCCTGCTACAGAAGCGCTAAAGGCAGGATAGTCAACGGGCACCTCTGAATCGGTGCCTAGATCGAGTACGTCGTGGCGCTCCTCAAGAAGCCACTTGTGCAAAACGACTTTCAAAACGTAGCCGGCATGGTCTGACCCGATGGCGATCCTCACGACCCCTACTATAAAGTCAAACTTTCTTGCCGTAAAAAGAAGGAATCTGTCCAATCATGCAGAACACTTTAAGTATGAGGAAACGGACATTTCATCGACTATTGCTGCTGGTGATGATGGCGGGGGTCCTAAGCCCAACCGCCGCTCAGGCTGACACTTACTCCCCCCCTTATACGGTGGGCAAGCAGTGCGTACACCATTTCTGGGGTTCCACTACTTCTTACCGCGCCTATTGCAACGTCTTTCCCACATTTCCAAGGAACGGTGGAAACGTCAACGAGCTGTCAGCCATAGTGACCAGGGCCCCAGCTGCTGGATCATGGTACGGATACCCAACCGTCGGAGGAAAAGAAAGGGTGTCCGGCCAACCCTTCCCCACTTCGTCCTGGGTTGCCGATGTCGTTTCCGACAGGTCGATCATGGAATTCACGAGCCCCGCATACGATACGACGATAACGGCAACGGCAAACACGTCTGAGATGTACAGCATCGCAAGTCCGTATTATTTCGGTCTTAAACTTTGCCTATCGATAACCGACTATGGACCACCCTCCGGAATGCCGCAGTTCTTCGGTCCGATAGGCGGCAGCGTGAACGTGGACTGCATATATCCCAACCTTGTTGTGGGGCCAATCAGAACCCTTTCGGTCACAGCCGTAGTACCAGCCAATCGCAGATTCGGCGTCGATGTTGAGCTTTACAACGCCAACAACGATGGAGCTGCCACGATCGACGTGTATCAGGTCAGTTGTACAGGAGTCTGCCTTCCAAGAACACCTAACCCAGCCTACGACCAAGGGGGCGGGGGCGGGGGCGGAGGTTACTGATCCCGCAAGATCTTCATCTCATCGATAAGGGACACGACTCGGGAAGGTGACCCGTCGATCTTGCCGCCATCGATGTACAGGTTGACGGCATCGCCAAAAAGGGCGGCGATTTCCCCACACGTCGTTGGGGTAACAGAACCGGCACGGTTGGCACTGCTCGCTGCCACGGGACCTGAAACGAGCAAAATCTCCCTGACCAGTTCGTGATCTGGAACGCGGATACCGATACTTGCTGGGTCGCCGCCGAGTTCGATTCCTGCGAGGTCGGGATCGCGCGTTAGAACCAAGGTTAGCGGTCCCGGCCATTCACGGGCCATATCTACGGCAGTGTCATTGAAGGTTGCACACGCCATTGCCTGCTCGAGATTCGCCGCTAGAACCGCAACGGGCTTTACCTCCATCCGTGTCTTCACATCGAAAAGACGGCGGATGGCGTCAGGGCGATCGATGCGTGCAGCAATGCCATAAACAGTGTCGGTCGGAATCACAACCAAACCCCCCGCTGCCAGAACCTCGCACGCGACCGCCGCTGCATCGGAGGATTTGGAATCGATAACGCGTGTCATGACTTCTGCCCGATCGCTATTCGCTTCATGCCTGCCAGGTCCTGTCTTATGGAGAAATTGTCGAATGTTCCAAACATCATTTCGGTGACGGCTTCGACACGGCTGGGGGCCAGCTCAAGAACCAGCCAACCGTCATGCTTGAGCCATTGTGACGCATCGGTGATGAGTCGCATGAGAACTTCCGAGCCATTCATGCCAGCCACGGTGGCCAAGCGAGGCTCATGAACTCGAACATCAAATGGCGCGTCCATCCATTCTTGCTCTGAAAGGTAAGGGGGGTTAGAAATCACCAGATCGACTCTGTTGAGCAAGTCGGTTGAAAACGCGTCGAAAAGGTCGCCACACCGGAAATCGACTTTGCTTCCAGCACCATTTCGGTAAGCAAACGA
>JBDSRR010000200.1:0-3433 GCA_039929185.1 Actinomycetota bacterium | reverse complement strand
GATCGTCTACGAGGTCGCGTCAGAGGTTGCTTCCGAACTTGGTCTCGAGAAGAAATCTTTTCAGACGGCTAGCGGGCTATCGAGAAGTACTTCGCTTCGGGGTGGTGCACGATGATGGCACTCGTTGATTGTTCGGGGTCGAGTTGAAATTCCTCGGTGATGGTGACGTCGATGCGCTGGGGTTCTAACAACTCCATGATCTTCACTTGGTCTTCTAAGTTGGGGCAGGCTGGATAGCCGAACGAGTAGCGCGATCCTCGGTACTTCTGACGGAACAAAGACTTTAAGCCCGAGCCATCTTCGGAACCAAACCCCAATTCTTGGCGGATACGTTCATGCCAAAGTTCCGCTAGGGCCTCTGCCATTTCAACCGACAATCCATGGAGGTGAAGATAATCGGTGTAGTGATCTTCCTTGAACAACGTCTGCGCTACTTCCGAGGTACGGCGCCCTACAGTGACGAGGTGAAAGGCAACGACATCCATCTCGCCTGATTCGACGGAGCGAAAGAAGTCAGCCAGACATAGGAAACGCCCCGACTGCTGGCGGGGAAAGGCGAAACGAGCCCACTCGGTTTTCGCATCGTCGCGATATACGATCAGGTCGTCGCCTTCGGATTGGGCATGGAAGTAACCGTAAACAACGGCTGGCGTAAGGATCTGCTCTTCAAGCGACCTTGCCAACCATTCACGCAAGATCGGCTCAACCTCAGCATCGAGATAGTGCCGATATTCGTCGATGGTTTGGCCCTTCTTCCTTTTGTACTGCCACTGCCCCCGAAACAGCGCAACCTCCTTATTCAAGTAAGCGGCAACCTCCTGTTGGGCGATCCCCGTGACGACACGGCTGCCCCAAAACGGCGGCACCGGGACAGCGGCATCTGCAGCCACGTTCGAGCGCAAAGGCACGACTACGGCGTCGCGTTCCACGTTGCGCTGACGCTTAGGTTTGACAGCGGACTCGACCGTTGTGCCCTCGCGTTTGGCAGTCATCAATTCTTCCATGGTGCGCAGCCCCTCGAAAGCGTCACGGCCGTAGAACACGCTGCCTTTGTAGATACTGCGAAGGTCATCTTCAACGTACGCTCGGTTAAGAGCCGCTCCCCCGAGGATCACCGGGTAGTGCGATAAACCACGAGTGTTCAACTCATTAAGGTCGTCTTTCATAACCAACGTCGACTTGAACAAAAGGCCGGAAAGCCCGATCGCGTCGCAACCTTCGCGCTCGGCCGTTTCGATGATGCTCGTTATCGGCTGCTTGATACCGATGTTGAAGACCGTATACCCGTTGTTCGTAAGGATGATGTCGACAAGGTTCTTGCCGATGTCATGCACATCGCCCTTGACCGTTGCCAACACGATCTTGCCCTTGCCTACATCAGCGGTGCGATCCATATGCGGTTCAAGAAAGGCAACTGCCTGCTTCATGGTTTCTGCCGACTGCAGAACGAACGGAAGCTGCATCTGATTCGAGGCGAACAGTTCGCCAACAACCTTCATCCCTTCCAGAAGGTAAAGGTTGATGATGTCGAGCGCAGAGGACTTGGTAAGTGCTTCTTCAAGGTCGGTTTCAAGGCCGATACGGATGCCATCGATGATGCGCCGCTGCAAGCGCTCTTCGAGATTCAACTCGGCCAGCAGGTCGGCCTGGCTGGCCGATCCAGAGGCGCGCACGTTTTCGAAGAGAGCGATGAGGCTCTGCAAGGGGTCATAACCGTCGCGGCGACGGTCGTAGACGACGTCTAGTGCAGTCTCGCGAGCCTGGTCATCGATGCGCGATAGCGGCAGAATCTTGGCTGGAGCAACGATGGCGACATCAAGTCCGCGCTTTACCGCTTCATCCAGAAATACAGAATTGAGGACTTGGCGTGCAGCAGGGTTAAGACCGAACGAAACGTTCGATACTCCCAGGCTCGTGAAACAGTCGGGGAGGTCGGACTTGATCCGCTCGATGGCGTCGAGGGTTTCGATGCCTGCACGCCGTTGCGCCTCCATCCCTGTCGACACTGGAAGCGCCAGGGTGTCGAAGATCAAGTCGTGGGGCTCAAACCCGTGCTCCAGCGCCAGTTCTAAAGTGCGCTTGCACACCTGGAACTTAAGCTCAGCGGTTTCAGCCTGACCTGTTTCATCGATGGCGAGGGCGATCATTGCTGCGCCGAACTTGCGCGCAGCGGCAAACTTGTGCATCAAGCTAGTATTTTCGCCAACCCCGTCCTCAAGGCTGATCGAGTTGATCACTGGACGCCCCCCGATAAGCTTTAAAGCCGCTTCGACAACTTCCCATTCGGTCGAGTCGATAAAGATCGGAAGCGTCACCTGATCCCGAAATCTGCTGATAAGGCGTGTCATATCGACGACTCCATCACGCCCAACGAAGTCGACACAAACATCGAGCGCATGTGCACCTTCGCGAACCTGCTCCTTCGCCAACGCAAGGCAACCTTCATCGTCTTCGGCTTCAACCAAGTCTTTGAACTTACGGCTGCCATTAGTGTTGCAGCGTTCACCGACCACGAAGAAAGAAGTGTCCTGCGTGAATGGCTGGGATATATACAGCGAGGCACATGACGGTTCGAATTGCACTTCACGCTTGGGCGCTGGATGGTCTTGCAATGCATCGACTAACTGACGCAGATGCTCTGGGGTTGTCCCGCAACAACCGCCGATGATCGATACTCCGAATTCCTTCACGAATATCTCGTGGTACCGCACGAATTCTTCCGGTGATAGAGGAAACACCGGCTTGCCGTCCTGCATCACCGGCAACCCGGCATTGGGCTGAACCGATACCGGTTTGCGCGAATGTCGCGTAAGGAAACGTACCGGCTCGGTCATCTCGACCGGCCCGGTTGCGCAGTTGATGCCGAGTACGTCGATAGCGCCGAACGGGTCGAGGGTGGTTAAGGCAGCGCCGATCTCGGTCCCCCATAGCATCGTGCCCATCGTTTCAATGGTTACCTGCACGATCAGTGGCAGCTTGATTCCCGTTTCATCGAACGCCCGCATGGCGGCAGCAACCGCAGACTTCGCCTGCAATATGTCGAAGCAGGTTTCGATGATGAGCAGGTCAACTCCGCCCTCCATGAGACCCCGGGTTTGCAGGTTGTATGACTCTTCGAGTTCGTCGAAGGTTATCTGTCCGTTAATGGGTGACTTCGTGCCAGGTCCCATCGACCCTGCCACCCAACGGGGACGATCCGTAAAGCCAGCGGCGACTTCGCGAGCCATGCGTGCGGCAATGACATTTAGTTCGTAGACTTTGTCTGCTTGGCCGTATTCGCCTTGGGCGGCGTTGTTGGCACCAAAAGTGTTGGTCTCGATCACATCACAGCCAACCTTGAGGAAACTCTCGTGGATCCCCTGGATGATGTCGGGACGAGAGAAGTTGAGAACCTCGGAGTTGCCCTCCTGCTCGCGATAGTCGTCGAGCGTCA
>JBDSRR010000199.1:0-3915 GCA_039929185.1 Actinomycetota bacterium | reverse complement strand
GCTTGAAGGACAAGATGCAGCGAGAAGGTGGGGATGTGTTCTTGGTATCGAACCTTAAGAACATCCGGTACCTGTGTGGATTCACGGGATCAAGTGGTTTTCTTGCTGTCACTGAACACGGTACCCACTTCTTCAGCGACGGAAGGTATCGAACTCAGGCAGCGGACGAAGTAATCGGCGCCGAGGTTCGTATCTATGGCACCGCGGGAGACTTCACCGACATGCTGAAGACCGTGGTTCAAGCGACAACTGACAAGGTTGCCTATGAGTCCGCCCATACAACGGTCGTCCGAGGACAGATGGGAGCGTTCGGTTCTGGGAAGGACGATATCGAAAAGTGTTTTCCAGACCATGAATTAGTTCAGACGAAGGGTTGGGTTGAGGCTCTGCGTCGCCTAAAAGAACCGGCTGAGATCGACCTGATCCGCACCGCCGCCCAGATGGCCGACGAGGGTTTCAGCTATATCGTCGACCAGGTGGTTCCTGGCAAGACTGAACACGAACTTGCTCTGGACCTTGAGTTTCACATGCGCAGCCTGGGGGCCGACGATGTGTCTTTCGAACCCATAGTGGCAGCTGCTGAGCGCAGCGCTCTGCCCCACGCCCATCCAACGCAGCGCGAAGTCGAGAAGGGGAGATTCCTTTTGTTCGACCTTGGGTGCATCTACAAGGGATATTGCTCAGACCTCACCCGCACGATAGTCATCGGACCCCTCGATGACCGTCATCGCGAGATCTATGATCTCGTCGCAGCGTCCGAGCAGGCAGGTCTGGACGCCATCAGGCCGGGAGTCATGGCCCGCGATGCTGACAGGGCGGCCCGAGACGTCATCGAGGCGGCTGGTCATAAGGACGCCTTCGGACATGGACTGGGACATGGTGTGGGCATCGAGATCCATGAGGAGCCTCGACTTGGGGGTCAGTCCGAAGATGTTCTTGAGCAAGGCCATGTTGTGACTTGCGAGCCTGGTGCTTATTTCGCCGGATGGGGAGGCGTGCGTGTCGAAGATCTGCTTTTGGTGACCGATCAAGGCAACGAAGTGCTGAGCCATTCGTCCAAAGAACTGATCGTGCTGTAACCTCCTTCGGTGATATCTACTAATGACATGCGACCTGGCATGACGCTGAACATAGACGGCGAACTATTCAACATCGTCAACTATCAGCATCACAAGCCTGGCAAGGGCGGCGCCATGGTGCGCACCAAACTGAAAAACGTGAAGACTGGTGCAGTGGTCGATCGGACTTTTCGGGCCGACGAAAAGGTCGAGCAGGCCATCCTTGATAAACGCGAGATGCAATTCCTTTACACAGACGATGCCAGTTTCGTATTCATGGATAATGAAACTTACGAGCAGATACATATCGCTCGCGACTTCGTTGGCGATGCCGCCGGTTATTTGAAGGAAGCCGACAACGTTCAGATCCCGATGTATCAGGGCAATCCGATAGGTATCGATCTGCCAGTCACTGTTGACTTGAAGGTCACCCAAACCGATCCTGGCCTACAGGGTGACCGTTCCTCCGCCGGTACCAAACCGGCCACCCTCGAAACGGGTGCAGTGGTTCAGGTGCCGTTATTCCTGACGGAGGGTGAGACTATCCGTGTAGATACCCGTACAGGTAGTTACGTCACCCGAGTCCGCTAGGTGCCCAAACGTAGGGGCGCGCGAAAACTCGCTTTAGATATCCTGTACGAACACGACGTGACCGGCTTCGGGCTCGACAAGTTGCTTGAGCGCTATTCGCAAAATCCCGCGTTTGTGTACGCTTCTGGTCTGGTAAATGGAGTCCGGGAGTGTTCCGAGGAACTTGACGGTCTAATCCAATCGCACGCCACGGACTGGGCTCTTGACCGGATGCCTGTTCTAGATCTCAATCTCATGCGGATCGCTTTGTACGAAATGCTCCATGCTCTTGATGTTCCTGTGGCTGTGGCTATCAATGAAGCAGTTGAGCTGGCGAAGATCTATTCAACACCAGACTCCAGCCGCTTCGTAAACGGGGTTCTAGGCAAGCTTGCATCCGAGAAGGCCTAACGAGAGGGACGTTGGAGGACCTGCCGCTTCGAATCGTCGTACGTTATCCGTCGAACGGTGTCGCTATTCAGCTCCAGCGAGGCGCTGGGGACCTCCTAGCGGCAACCCAACGCAGCGCTGAGACCGTAGTGTTTGAATTCACTGTTCGCCTCGGAAAAGTTCAGCCTGATGGCAGACCCAACTTCATAGGCCCGTTCGCGCAGGGAACGTCAAGAGACCGCTTCGTCTATGTGAACGCGGGTACTCGTGCGGGCCAACCTGACTCATGCTGGGATCGACGAGCGAAAGTTAAGTTGGGGGAAATCACGTGGGAGCTGATTGAACTGGTTCGGCGCCGACCGGGATCGGTGCTCGAAGCGCAGATCGCAGGTACTGCTGATGACGGCGGGCCCGCATGTGCCACCGTTCCACTGCTCGCGCCGGGTTGGCAGGTGGTGCCATAATTGGCTCTGCCACCGGGTGCGGTTGAACAACGGTTGCCCCAAATGAGGAGGAACCATGGCCACGAATGCGACTCAGGAAATCTCTACGAAACTCGGTGAGGTAGTTTCGCTTTGGCGTTACCCCGTCAAATCCATGATGGGAGAAGAAGTGAATGCGGCCGACGTTACCGAGCGCGGGATCCTCGGCGATCGCGCATATGCGCTGATCGATGCTTCCACTGGCATGGTAGCGAGCGCCAAGAACCCTAAGAAGTGGCCCAACCTGTTTTCCTGCCGGGCAGCGTTTGTTGAGCCTCCGCGCTCGGGTGAAAATCTTCCGCCTGTCCGGATAACGCTACCCGACGGCTCAACCGTCACGAACGAGCAGAGCGACCTCAATCGTGTTCTCTCGGATTTCGTGGGACGAGAGGTGATCTTCGGCACGGTGGCACCACAGGATCCCAGCCTGGAAGAGTACTGGCCTGACATGGAGGGGTTGGACTTCCGGGATACGGTGACTGACGAGAAGATGCCACCAGGAACGTTCTTCGACGTCTCGCTGATACACATTCTGACAACGGCCACGATCGATCGACTAAGGGACCTGAATCCTGGAGGGCGCTTTGAGGTCAGACGGTTTCGCCCCAACATCGTGGTCGAACTGGCCTCGGGCGAAAGGGAATTCGCCGAGAACGCGTGGGTTGATCGCACGCTCGCCATCGGGGATCAATCTCGTCTCCGGATCAGCGGCCTCTGCTCGCGTTGCGTCATGACCACCTTGGCGCAGGGAGACCTCCCTAAGGACTCTGGCATCCTCCGGACGGCTGCCAAACACAACGGCGTCCACGTGGGTGCCTACGCGGATGTGCTGGCGGAAGGACTCATCCGTCGAGGAGATCTTCTAACGCTAGAGTAAAGATCGGGCAGGGGAGCGGTTGCCTTAGCCTTAGTCGGAAGGGAATTCGTTTGGCAAATCTTTTTGTCGGCAACGCCATAGTCGCCGCGGTGAGCATTCCACTCATATTTCGGTGGATCGGGCCTAACTCCTGGTATGGATTTCGGACGGCTCGAACCCTCGCCGACCGTGAGACCTGGTTCGCAGTAAACGCGTTCTGTGGGTGGGCGCTGCTTATCGCTTCGTTGGTTAGCGCCGTGGTCTTGGTTTTCGGTCGGAGGTCACTCGTGACCAGAGGCTGGTTGGCCCTCGTCGTGTTTGTAGTTCCAGTGATGGGAGCCATCGTCGCCTCGTCGATTCATCTGTGGCGTTTCGGCTGACAGTACGAATGCGACTTCAGTTCGAAGAACCCCATTTAGGGCGTCGAGACTCTTACCGCGAGTTGATCGATGAATTCCTCAGGAAAGGGGAACCATTGGTTCCATTTCCCTTGAGCTTCCCGAACGATGACTTTCCTGCTTTCCTCGGTCGCTTGTCGGCATGTTCCCGGGGTGAGGGC
>JBDSRR010000198.1:0-10577 GCA_039929185.1 Actinomycetota bacterium | reverse complement strand
CCAGTGAACATTGAGCTTGTCTAGTTCGGGCTTCATAGATTTGCCTAGTGGTCGCCCACTCAGAACGGATCCGAGGGATTCAGCCAAGACGCCAGCGGTTCCATCGAACATCCAAACACCAGGCTGTGATTCGAGGATCGAGTACTTGCTGCCCTCATCACTTTGGACACGGAATAGCGGGACGTCCACACACAACGCAGTGATGGAAAGATGAAGGCTCTGAGCTATAACTGCTGAAGCCCCCTTCACTACCTCCGCAAGTAATAGCGGCTGGCTCCACAATGAGGCGGTGACAGGGGGAGGGTCTAGATGCAGGATCCCCACCTCATCGCCGACCGCAGGGCCTATAACGAGTTCAACTACCTGCACCCCCCGGGCACTCAAGGATGCCAATGCTTCCCTTATTACCGACGCATAAGGCTTAAGAGCGGGGGCCGGTTGAATCACGACATACTCACGCTGCAGCCCAATGCTGGTCCTCCAGCGCAGAAATTCTTCGGTAGGTTCGCGCGACAGCAATTCGCTGAGACCGAATGCCGTGTCGGGGATCACATGTATTTCGGCTTCGGGCGCAAGGCGCAGCAGCTCACGGGCAGAAGGTTTGTCGCGTACCGAGACGTACGATGAGGCGCGCAATGCAGTCGTAGCCATAGTGCGTCCCCACTCTGGAGTATCGACTGAGACTCCTATGCCATTCCAGATAACTGGCTTTCCGGAAAGGGCACCCAGTAAAGCTGGCACGAGCCAATACCCCGTTGGGTGATGGATGTTTGAGGAAGGAGGGCCATATTCAACTCCGACCTGCTTGTCGAATCTGAATAAGTGGCCGCCGCCTATCAAGAGGGCATCTACGTCAGTCAGAGCCTCAGGCAAGTCCTCGAGTGATCGAACCTCGAACGGCCATGCGCCACGCGGTTTGCTGTTGTATGAGAAAATCAGCAGCTCCAGCTCGCCAAGACGTTTCCCCAAAGATTCTTGCGCGAGAAGAGGAAAGAGAAGATCGCCATAGTTCTCCACATCGAATGTGCCCACTATCGCGACCCGAAACCGTTCTTCACTCATTGCGTTGACTCTATCGAATCAACGTGAGGCATTCTGGCTATCTACGACCCCCGGCATCGGCCCCCTGAGCCCAGGGTCAAGGTTGATGAGAGGCGGAGAAGAAGATCTTTACCGATGCAGCCCTCAGGGCCAGGTCGTCCACGGCAAAGACTCCTTGTTGAATGACCAGTCCCGTGGAGGGTTCTTCCGTCTGGGGGGAGGTTCCCCGAAAAACTCCGTGGTTGTACAAGGTTTCAACGAATCCATAAAGGAAGTGAGTGGAAGGAACGTCGGCGAAATGGGGACCATTGGACGTATCACTTGACCACCCCCGCGTCGCTGCAGCCGTATTGGCTGCTATCTTCGCAAGGGCTCCCCTGGTGACGGCTTCATCGGGCGCAAAGCGGCCGCCCCCGACCCCGCTAACGATTCTCGCCCTGGCAAGAGTTTCGACGAAGCGGTAAAGAGGATGGGTTGTCGGCGTATCAGAAAATGTTTGCTCCACCCCACCGTAGAGAGGCAAGCCGAAAGCGCCCACTGCGATCTTGGCTGCGGCGGCGCGGGTCAAAGAATCGAATGGGCCGAAGTGCCCATCGCCATAACCGCTAACGACTCCCGTTGCACCAAAGAAATTGATGTAGGACGAGAATGGGATCCCTCGAGGCACGTCCGAGAACAAACTTCGGGCGGCAGCGAGTGCCTGATAGGCGTGCACGCGCCCCGCCCCGAATTGGTCATCTCTAAGGGTTGGGCCCAGGTCGTAAGCCATCTCTTCGATTATCCTCTTCACGTCAGTTCGCGACATCTCCGGCTCGCGGGATCGAACGAGCGCGGCCAATCCCGCGACGAAAGGTGAGGACATGGATGTGCCGGAGAGGAAACCGTAGTTATTATTGAGAAGGGTGCTCAGAATGTTCTCGCCTGGCGCTGCCACGGAAACCTCCGGCCCGCCGTTCGAAAAGCAAGACAAGTTGTCTGCCGAGTTGGTGGAAGAAACCGCAATCACTCCCGCGTACCCTGCCGGGTAACCCACAGGTAGGTGAGGACAACTGACCCCATCACCGCTGTTGCCTGCGGCGGCGACGACGACGACGTCTCGATCGAGAGCGTACTGGATGCCATACTCCAAGGTCTGGGAGGATGAAGCTCCGCCCAGGCTGAGATTAATTACTCTGGCCCCGTTGTCGACCGCCCATGCAACGCCCTCGACGATGTCGGCGTCATTGCCGTCGCCTCTGAAGTCGAGCACCTTGACTGCGAGGACTGGATTGCTCTGGGCAACTCCGGCTATCCCTCTTCCGTTATTGGTGATGGCGGCGGCTATCCCTGCAACGTGCGTTCCATGGCTACGGAAATGGTCGTCGTCGGCAGTCAGGGCCGGGTTGATGGCGTTGAACTGTCCCGTTACCTTCGCCGCAAGATCCTCGTGCTGAAGGTCTATTCCGGTATCCACGATTGCGATACGAGAGGCATCACCGAGGCTTAGCTCCCATGCAGCTGGAAGGCCGGTGACCGCGATGGAGTACTGCTGCGGCACGAGCGGATCGTTCACGAGAGCATGCCTCGTCTGGTTCACCTCGACGAAGCGAACCTGCTCGCTGCTCAGATATTCAACTCTCGCGCGAGGCGCGTTCTTCACCCGAACTACCCGCAATCCAAGCGCGTCTATCCGGTCAGTCTCGATTGCGCCAGCCCGGATATGAAGCGCCTTAACCTGAGCGTCCGGGACTCCTTGGATCAAACCAATCACCAATTCCGCGCCGGTCACCGGCGGGGCGGCAACAACCGGAGCTAATGCAGACCCGCCCACGAAGCAAAACAGGGTGAAAACGCCAACACCCACACGTAGGGGCAAGCGTAATCTCACGGTACTAATTTCATGAGTTGTTGAAGCTCACGTAATCCATGTGTGATTCCCCTGTTCGATTGGACATGCTAACCAACTATGCCGCCTTCTCGGTTGTTATGTCGAAATCGGTCTGACCTCCTCTTCTGCGGGCGACAGGTGTCCAAGGGAGGAAATGCCAGTCTTCGACGGTTTCAAGCCAGGTTTTCGATGAACTCGAAGATTGCATGGGGGCGCGCATGGTTGCGGGTAGGCCAGCCGTAACGGGAGCCAGTTCAGGTGTGGGCGTTGCGGCCGAAAGACTGTCTGACAGCGTTGACCCAACCCCGCTCGCTGCCTCCACAATCTTGTCGAAAATTCGGAAGAAACGGCACAACTACCCCAGAAGTACCTGTCATTCGATGATTTGTCAATCGGGGGCGGTTCTAGAAGCGTTGTCTCCTGGCAAAGTACTTGCGAGTTTGTACTCGAACCAATTCCCAGCCCCCTCGGCGCCAATAGCGGGCTACACGGTTGATAAGTCTGAACGGATTGCTCGATGGGGTAGCGGACAACGGCCATTGTCCAGAGATCAAGTCGGGGGCCCTGCGGGGTGCCTTGCAGAAGACCGCTAAAGGCTTGAGCGCCACGTCCCAAGTAAGTTCGGGCCGCAGCTTTTCGATGTTGCCGCGGATGTCCTGGATCAATTGTTGATCTTCGATCAGACGTTGGATCGACCGGGCAAGCACCGAAACGTCTTCGGGGGGGACGGTCAAGCCGAGGCCGCGGTCTTCAACCATGCGAGACAATTGATCGCCGCTAGTCACGATGACGGGCAAACCAGCCCAGAAGTAGTCCAGCACGCGGGTTCTGTAGGAGAAATCCGTTTCTATGTGATCGTAGTGACAAGAAACCCCTATGTCGGCGTCAGCCAGAAGTTGTCCCCGCATTTCGTAGGGCACCCACCCCGGGTTGAAGAAGACGTGCTTATCGGTGAGTTCGAGTTCATCCGACAACTCTTTGGCTTTAACGGCGACGTGCATCTGAGGAACTTCAGGGTTGGGGTGTCCGGTTCCCATGAACAACAAGCGTAGATTGGGAATCTTCTGTTTAGTTTCAGCAACCGCCCTGATCAGCGTCAAAGGGTCGAACCAGTTATAGATGCCGCCACCCCAGATAAGTACCTTGTCGGTCTTGGCGATGCCGGGAATCACTCCTTTGATCATGCCCTCGCCGGAAGGTGCAGCTGACGGTATTCCGAAAGGCGCAACAACGATGAGTTTTCTAAGCGATGGGTCTTCGTCGTACGTGAATGGGTTGAGGCGTCCGAGGCTCGCCAATTGACCAAGCCAGAAGTCTCGCTGTTTTTCGCTTGCGCAGATGAAGAAGTCTGAAGTTACGATCTGGTCGTTCACGACTGAAAGATCAGACGCCGCTATGGCGAGTCTTCGCCCTTCACGTTCTTGGCGATTCATCTCAAGACTTTCAAGATGCATGGGGTCGTACAGGTCGCATACCAATACGTTGCCGCTGGTTCGGATCTCGGGATACAGGTGAAATACGTATCCCTGGAAGATCACGACGTCGGCCCATGCCAGAGCGCCCGCCAAGTTCTTTCTGGTGATATCGCTGATCTGAAAAAACGCTTCTACGTGACTCTTTGTAGCGGTGGCGAGGAGGTGCACTTCGTGGTCGTGGGCAAGGTGTTTGGCTATCTCAAAGGCGCGGATCGCTGGTCCAGCCATCTGCTGACCTACGCGGTCGAGCGTCAGCACTAGAACGCGGCTCACGTGTGTCTCCTCGGTCTGCGCGCCCGCAAGCGAGCTTGGATGGTGCCTTTGAGCCATGACGCGAAACTCTTGGGCCCCCTTGTCCTTAGGACGTAAGTACCGTAGCGCAGTTTCGCTCTTAACCGCTGGGTTATCGAAGGGCTTGCAGGAGTCTCAGTGGGGTGCCATCTGGTCTCGCCTGGCACCGACCATGCTCTCAGACAAACGGCCCCCTGGGCGTTGGTCCAAATCGAGACCGATCCACCAACATGGGGTTCGACCGACACTTCGATCTGCTTGCCTTTAGTTTCTTCGATGGGGTCGAAGGTAAAGGCTGCCCATGTCGGGTCGTTGGCTGCCACCTCGGTGATCGACGACTTCCTCTGCCCTGCTATGTGCAGCGTAAGCGTCGCCGGCCGGTCGTGGCTGTTCGTCAATAGAAGATCGATACGCGTCAGACCATCGTGTCCGCATGGGAATGAAAAGGTAACTGGTTGAGTTGGCATGGCGGGGACATCTCGGCGGAATGTCGAAGTCAGGTCGTATGGTTCAAGTGGCGAGGTCGATGTTGGCTCGTCGTGAACGAGATTGATCGATCTTTCCGTAGCAGACACAAGGTTCACTGGCGCGCCGAGTTGCACGAGGTCATGGGCGCGGTCAAGGATCTCGGCGTAGCGCCGCCCCTGCAGCCAAGGCGACCATCGAAGCAACGCTGTTCGGCGAGCGGAATTGCCTATTCGTACCCTTGCCTCGTCGTCTAATAGCAGCTCAACTATTCGATCTGTCCAATCTTTAGCGGTGTGGGCGAGCCGACCATCGTGACCGTCGGTGATCGCTTCGACGAACGGATCGGTTGGGCTTGCAACCGTCGGCGTTGCCGCGAGTGCTGCCTCGAGCCATTTGATGGCGCTCTTGGCTTCATTGAAACGGCTGCCAGGTTCAAGCGGTGCGAGATTGATGTCGATCTGCCTTAGTAAATCGGGAAGCTCGTCCCACTGCTGCATCCCGAAACGGTGCAAGCGACCGCCGAGGCTGCGCGTCGCATCGGTCACAGGCAGCGATCCGATCATCCAAAGTTCCGCGTCTGGTACGGCTTCCAACGCTGCGATCAGAGCCGGTTCGACGAAGTGCCAGTCGTCGTCATGAGTATCGGTTCCGCTGAAGTAGGCCACCCGCGGGGGCCCAGGAATGCGAGGCCGTTGCAATGCGGCATCGGACAACTGGCTCATTCGCAGCCCCACTCCGTTCGCGAAACGCTCGGTTGGCAGACCAACGACTGATCCGACATGATCGCAAAGTGTCTTCGTGCTTCCAACGAAAAGATCACAGGCCTCCATCGTGATGCGATAGCGGTGTACGCCCTCGATCCACTTTTCAGCCTCATGTTTTGCGAGCAGACGCACAGCGGGAATGTCCTCGGCGATTGTCGGGTCGAAGATGAGGTCGTCCACGTCAAAAATGATCGGGATCTTTCGAGAACGAGCATCGTCCAAAAGACCCATAAGTCTGGTTGTCGCGGGGGCCCTGTAAACAACCACGGCGTCGAAGCTCGCAAGGATGCCTGCCAGCCCCGGGTCTTGGTAGTGGCGGACCTGGCTGTCGATGCCGATCAGACGTAGGGCCTCTGCTGGCAATCGAGCCCTGTAACGAAGCGGCGCCCCTTCGATGCCAACGATGAACAGCACGCTGTTGATCTTGCTTGAACGAACCGGTTGTGGCGATGTCACCAGACGTGAATAGCGAACGACAAGCCCATCGACCTGATCCTGAAGGGACCGGATTGGGACCGCGTTGCAGTTGGCCTTCAGGTTCCCCACCAACTCACGATCTTCGATAGCCGAAGTCATCGCGTTCGCTAATGCCACTGGATCGGCTGATGCGACCACCAACCCGTTGACCCCATGGATGACGACCTCCTCGGGGCCAAGCGAGTCTGAGCAGATGACTGGCAATCCTCGGTTAAGGGCCTCTCTGGTGATCAGTGAGTGCGACTCGCGCATGACTGACGGAACAACCAACACGTCCGCCGCACCGAAAGCTGCCTCCGCCTCGTCGGACTTGAATGGGTTAAGAATCTTGATCTTGGACTGGTCAACCTTTAGTCCACGTCCATCAACGAAGGTCGATAGTCCGTAAGCGTTCAGTTGCCACGGCTCAGATGTGTTGATCAAGTGAGCGGCTTCGATCAGAACGTGTGCCCCTTTCAGTTCAAATGGCCCCCCTGCATACATGAATGTCAAAGGTCGATCGCGAGGGGGCTTAGGATCGGGGTTTATCGGAGCGCTAGTTTGGGTTATTCCATTTTCATCCACCTCCAACCGCTTCGGATCCATTCCATTTGCTGCCAGTGAGCGCATCGCGGACGCCGAAGGCGCAAGAACCAAGTCGGCGTAGACGAGGCTGTCTTCGATCATCGTGCGTCGTGCATCCAGCCATTGACGGTCCACCTCGCATTGGCAAACCCCACAGTCGACAACCGGCGAGCACGGCTGGAAATTTCTGTCAGCCAAAAACTGCCTTGCGCAATACCACCACCAGTCATGCATGGTCACGACCACCTTGGCCCCCGCCAAAGATGCCGTGCGTACGAGGCCTGCGCCAAGTCCCTGAAGGGCATGAAAGTGCACTATGTCGGGCTGCTGCGTCTCGATGTACTTGTTGAAAACTCCCTCGGCTTCGAAGTTGCTGTGGTTACGATCCGAAGAGAAATCCAGCCACGGTGTGGTCGCAACCCAGAATATGGGTAGCCCGGTTTCGTCGATCTCGGACCAGGTTTCGAGCGGTCGGCGCTTGGGGTCCTTGGCACCTGCGAACACCTGAACCTCGTGACCCTTGCTTTGTAGCCCCCGAGCGAGCCTTTGCGCTTGCAGCGTTGCTCCGCCGATAAAGTTGGGTGGATATAGCGCGGAAACGAGAACTATTCGCATCAGGCGGAGGAGCTTCTCCAAATGCCCTTAAGTTCGATGAGGGCGCCCGTAGGTGAGTCTGTCGACGTTACTTCGAAGCGGGTCCCAGGGCCTTCTCCTCGTCCCGATTCCGTCTTGCTGAAACTCTTCAAGTCATAGATCCCAGGTAGAAGTGGCAGCCCCGAAAGGATCAGTTCGACGTAACCCCTGCCATCGAAGGGGCCCATGGGCGAGGGGGCCTGGCTGGTTGTAGCTCCCATGAGCTTTTCCCCTTCCAAAGAGCAGATGTCAACGCCAAGTTCATTTGCCGACGTCGCGCCCCGATAATGGATGCGGATAGTGGCAGGATGGCCGCTTATGAGTCTGGCCGTGGCTTCGCCTGATCCGTCGAACAAGTTGACCGATTCTATGGAATCGTTGTGCAGTCCTAGATTCGCAGCAGGCTCCGCGACAGGGTTCACGTGGTCCAAGTAGGCAGTTATCACGTCTGAAGCGACCCCTTGGCCTCTCACCATTCCATGCTCAAGCCAGGTGGCGTGGTCACATAGATTGCGAACCATCCCCATCGAATGGGAAACGATGATTATCGTGCTGCCTCGATTTTTCAGTTCATCGAACTTGTCTCGACATTTCTGTTGAAACTCCTCATCGCCAACTGCCAAGATCTCGTCTATGAGTAAGACATCCGGCTCGACGTTGATCGCCACGGAGAAACCCAGCCGCACGAACATGCCTGAGGAGTAATTCTTGACTGGGGTGTCGATAAACCTCTCGATCCCCGAGAATTCGACTATCTGATCGAACTTGTCCTTCAGATAGTTGCCGCTCAAACCCAAGATCGCGCCGTTCAAGAAGACATTCTCACGGCCGGATAGCTCAGGGTGAAACCCGGCTCCCAGTTCGAGAAGGGCCGAAATGCTCCCGTCGACAGTTATGGTTCCGGAGTCGGGATAAAGGATCTTCGCCATGCACTTGAGCAGTGTCGATTTACCCGAGCCGTTCTCACCGATGAGGCCATAAGTGCTGCCCTGGGGCACCTCGACGGTCACGTCCTTGAGGGCCCAGAACTCCTCGTACACAGCACGTCGGCCCCGAAGCAAGGTGTGCTTCAGCGTTTGATTGCGTTCCTTGAAAAGCTTGAACCGCTTCGAAACGCCTTCTGCTCGGATCGCTATCAAAGTTCCTCCGCGAACCGCTTCTGAAGTCGGTTGAAAAGGGTCCATCCAAGCGTGAAGCTGAGCGCAGCGTATCCAACCATGAAGGCTATCGATCTTGCGTCAGGCATCCTAAGATCGTAAAAAACAGCTCGGTACGCTCCGATGAAATGAACCATGGGGTTCAGGTCAAGTATCGCCTTGATGGGTACTTTCATGCCTAGGATCACCCGAGAGTCTGGAATGAGGCTCGCTGGGTAGATGATTGGAGAGGAATAGAACCACAGCAGTATGAAGATTCCGAGGAAGTGCTCAACGTCTCTGAAGTAAACGTTGATGGCGGAAAGGCCCAGACCTACCCCCATCACGAAGATGGTTTGCAGGACAACGATCAGGATGGCAACAGGCAGCCAGGGAAGCACGAAGTTGCCGAAGAGCATCATCGCAATGGATAGGATCCCTAGCTCGATCAGCAGGTGAACCACCCATGACAAAACCGAGGCGGCGGGCAAAACGCTTCTCGGGAAATAGACCTTTTTGATCAGGCCGGCGTTACCGACCAAGGAGGTCACTGAGCCACTAAGGCTGTTGGCAAGGAAGTTCCAAGGCAGCAGTCCACATAGCAAGAACAGTGCGAAAACTTGAAGGCCGCTCGGATTGCCTATTGGGTTAGGAAGCTTCAATAGGACCTTGAAAACCAAGGTGAAAATGAGCATGGTAGCGATCGGATTGATCATCGACCACGCCCAGCCTAGGGCTGAACGCTTGTACTTGCCCCTCAGTTCACGAAGAGTGAGATTGACCAGTAAGTCTCGCCTGGCAAGTAATCCTTCAGGCCTAGAGCGCTTCATGGGCAAAGACTATCTTGAATCGACCCCGATTTGTTCAAACCCTAGGTTGACACTGCGCGGTTAAGTGACTCCGTAACTCACTTCACCCCTAATTTGCTTTGACGGCCCCTTGTTGACTTTGTTGACTCCTAAGCAAATATGGTAAATATTACAAGAAGCGACGGAAATGGGAAAAAATGGGAGAGGCATGGGGACCGGTGAGTCATTCATTAGCATTGACAATTTGTAGCCGGATGACTACACTTGGTGATGAAGTTGGCCTAGTATGTTTACACTAGCCCTGGCTGGGGAAGGATCCATCCGACCGAGATCGAGGGTGTCTAGCCTATGGTGAGACCTAGCCCGCAGAAGCATTAGATAAGGAGATTGGCTGTTGTCTTCACTAAAGGTGACCGGAATGTTCGTGCGCAAAGCAGCATCAGTTTTGACCATTGGTTTGCTGTTCGCCACTCTTCTTCAAGCCCCAGCTCAAGCGGGAGTGGGAGATCCTGACGCCGAATGTCAGGCTAACGGTTTCGATTTCGGAATCGAAAAGTGGAGCCCAGCGTGGACGCTGGACGAAGAGGGATCAGCCGGAGCCGACTACACGATCACTGTGTCCGGTACTCGGCTTTTGGTTACATGGACTTCTAGCCCTGCTGTCGCCGGAGTGCTTGCCAAGGCCGGAACCTTATATGCGGTCCTTCCCGGGGGAACTTCCGGAACGATCAGCGTCGCTAGCCTTCCTATACTCCAAGGCCACGAACTTAGTCACATCACTTTTTGTGGTAACAACGCCTTGACTCCGGTGACGGCTTCGGCGGTACTGGGAGCCTGTGTATTTGCAAATGGAGCATCAACAAGCCCTGTCACGGCGTTGATCAGTCCTGCCGGTGGTGCCACTGTCGCACTGTCTAACGCCGGTGGGGTCGTTCACACCTTCCCGACCAGTGGAGCCACCTACAATGCCGCTCCTGGCGCTTACACGTGGGTGGCTACCGCCGCAGCGGGCTACGCTATCAGTGGCGCTTCGACTGGCGGATTCACAGCCT
>JBDSRR010000197.1:0-2547 GCA_039929185.1 Actinomycetota bacterium | reverse complement strand
TTCCTGGGTTATGTCCACCATCCAGCCGGTGATACTCGCCGTAGAGCCCGCGCGGGCAAGCGTAACCTCGGACGTGTCTCTAACCCATACACCCCGCCCGTCGAAACCGACCATGCGGTAAACGAGTTCCATGGAGCGCCCCGACTTCAGGGCTTCAGATCGAAGGCGGACGGTTTCGAACCGGTCTGCAGGATGCAGATGGTTTTCCCAGAAACCCGACTCGGAATACCACGTCCGCGTCGGATATCCGAGCAGCTCCTCGCCACCGGAGCTGACGAAAGTGAATCGAAGGGTGCTGTCTGCTTCCCATCTGACCGCTCCTATGTGATCCAGCCGAGCGGCGGAAACTTCCCCTCGTTTTTCTGCTCGTTGACGAGCCTCACGTTCTGGGATGATCCCTAAAGATCGGCGCCTCACAGCTTCCACCAAACCGATACCCACGACAGCGACGACCATCAGTACCGAAGATTCCCCAAGGTTTTTTCCAAGATGGCCATTCAAGTCGAACAGATTAGTGCCCAGCAGATAGCCTGCGACGAGTACCAACGCCAGAACGCCAGAGCGGATCCCACCCAAAAATGTCGATAGCAATACCCCCGCCAGAGCAACCTCAGCCTCAAGGGCTACGGAGTGTATTAGTCCCAGGACATGTAGGGACAACAGCACCGCAAGCGTCAGGATCGGCCCTGCCGACCCCCTGATCAGACCACGAGGCTTCACATGATGTATCACCGTTCCGAAGTCTAGGCGACTCGGAACGGTGATATCAAAGCCCATTTTGCGGAGCTATCTAGTCGTTGTTAAAGGTGTGTGTGAACGGGCTGATCTGCCACTACTGTTTCCCGACGCCCACCAAAGGGAGCGACGCTGCTCCAAAACAGCAGCGAAAGAAATACGCCGAGGGTTCCGACAATCATGAGAATCACGCCCATCACGCCCAGATCTAGACCTTGGAACCTGCCCGTCACTGCAAACTTCAGAATGGCTCCTATCGCCATTAGGAAAATGCCGACTCCGATACCCATGATGTCCTCCTTGAATCTCGGTCTCACCCGGTCGGCTTGACCTGTCATCAACATCATTCCCTTGTTCGGCCTGCTTCAAACGTCCTGGTCAAGATCGGCTCTGTCCTGCCTTACCTGCGCCAGAGCCTTAGAGAGCAACCGAGAAACGTGCATCTGGGATATGTGAAGGGCGAGGGCTATCTGGGTCTGCGTCTTGCCTGATACGAATCGCATATATAGCACCTGACGTTCCCTCTGGGGCAGTCTCTCCAGCACGCCTCTTACGCTCGACCATGCTTCGAAAAGCTGAATAGATTCGTCCTCCGCCCCCAATGTCGAGGCTCGATCGACGGCGCCATCGTCGCCTGCTGGAGCGTCCAGGGAAGCCAGAGAGTAGGAGCGGCTGGCTTCCATAGCTTCCAGCACTTCTTCGTCGGAAGTCTTGATGCGGTTTGCGATCTCGGGAATCGTCGGGCCCCGGCCAAGCTCTTGAGACATCAGCGGAACCGTATTTGAAATCATCAGTCCCACTTCCTGAAGGCGCCGGGGAACCTTGATAGCCCAACTGTGATCCCTGAAGTATCGCTTGATTTCCCCAAGCACAGTCGGCGTGGCGTAAGTCGAAAATTCAAGACCTCTGTCGGGGTCGAATCCAGCGATCGCCTTCAACAGTCCAATACTGCCAACCTGAATGAGATCGTCCAGTGGCTCTCCTCTGCCCCGAAATTTTCGGGCAAGATATTCCACGAGCGGCATGTGCAGAGTCACCAGTTCGTCGCGTGTCGAAGTTGTCGAAGGGTCGTCCTTCAGTTGAGCAAAGAGCTGTTTCGTGCGGTCTTTGTTCGCCCCCCGCGGTTGGTTCATCCGGGGGCCCCGGATGTCTTTAGAAGATATATTCCGGGTCTTTGGTTTCGAATTTCATATGAGACCTTGTCGCATAGGCCGGTCAGGACCTTCCAAGCCAAGTCGAACTCGAAGCCCGCAGGTGGCCACGAGTGGCTGGGGTGGTCTATCGATATCCAGAGTTCGAGTGAGTTGTCCGCTGACGCGATCTCAAGTGTAAAGGTCGAAGTCTCATGTGCCCGGTCTACAAGGCACGCGGCTGCCTCATCGATCGCCAGGCGTATGTCGTCGATAGCGTCAATGGTGAAACCGCAAGATGCAGCCAGTCCTGCAGCGTGATTGCGTAAGAAATGCACGAAGGCAGGGCTCGCGGGTACCCTGAGACTGACGTCGTTCATGTGCGGATCCGTTTTGTCATCAAGTTAGGATACGTGAATGCAAGAGCCAATCGTGCAACTTCGAACTCCGCTAACACCCGAGTACGCGGCCACAGTGCGACTGTTCCTTGCTGAATCTGGCCGCCACTTCCATGCCGAGGTTGAACCCATCGCCGACTTGATGATTGCGGCTACAGAGGCCTTCGCCCTGGCAGCAAAAGCGCTTCACGATACAAGTGATCCCGCTACGTTTTCAATTGAAGTGAACAGTTCAGGTGAAGCCATGCAGGTTCTGATCTCAGCAACGAACGGCTTCAACTATG